>JAQWKF010000032.1 GCA_029247985.1 Flavobacteriaceae bacterium | reverse complement strand
ATTCGTATTCCAATTATGACCGTAGAAAAAGGTTGGAAAGGTTGGTTGGAAGACCGCAGACCAGCTTCTAATGCGGATCCGTACAAAATTGCTGCACGTATTATAAAGACTGTAAAGTCGGCTGACGTGTAAGCGTACATTAAATTTTAGCTATAAAAGCATCTGTTTTTTGATACGTTCAGGAATCAGGTGCTTTTTTTATGCTTGCATTTTAAGGCTTAAATGTAATTTCTTTTGTTTTTTGAGTGAAGGTTTTATCAAAAAATTGAAAAAAAACAAGAAAAACATGTTAAAAAACATCAGAAATTGGTCAAAACGAGGCAAAATGTGGGAAAAAAGTCAAAAAACTAAATACTATATTTGACTTTCTAGTCACGAAAGCGTAAGCGTCATATAAGTAGCATAACAGAAGGCCAGAACAAGACCCTGTCGCCATGAAAGTTGTAGTCCTTTAGCAAAAAACACCAAGGGCAATAAGAGCACTGCAAAGCCAATCATCACCCAAATATCAAAAGCTAAAAGCTGCTGATCAACAAGTTGTAATGGATGAATAACAGCTGTAAGACCCAAAACCGTTAGGATATTAAACAAGTTGGAACCAATTAGGTTTCCAATAGAAATCCCCTGCTCTTTTTTGGCAATTGCCATACCAGAGGCTGCCAATTCGGGTAAACTCGTTCCTACCGAAACCAGCGTAACACCAATGATACGTTCGCTAACGTCATAGGCACGTGCTAGGCCCACTGCACCCTCTACCAGCCATTGCGAGCCAAAGGCGAGGCCTAAGGAACCAAGAGCCATAAAAAAGATAATCCACCACCACGGTTTTATCGTTACATCTTGTGGTGCTTCTTGCAACACCACAGGAGGTTGAAATTTAATCAAGTAAATCATAGCAGCTACAAGTACGCAAAGTAGCAGTACGCCATCAGAAGTGCTAATTATTCCATCGTAAAGTAAGAAAAACAACAATAAGGAAACAGCAAAAACGACGGGCCAATCAAATAGATAAAAGCTTTTTTGCACTTTAATGCGACCAAAAAGTAAAATAGTCCCCAACACAAAACCCAAATTGGCAATATTTGAACCTACTACATTGCCAAGCGATAAGTCCGGATAACCAGCAAGTGCAGCACGAATACTGGTTATAAGTTCTGGAAGTGATGTGGCAAAAGAAACAAGGGTCATGCCCACAACCACCTTAGGAACCTGCCAACGGGTAGCAGTTGCCACAGCAGCTTTGAGCAGCCAATCGCCTCCTAAGAGCAAAAGGGAAAGCCCACCAACAAGTAATAATGCATTCATACGTTATGGCGAAGATACGCAGCGCAAGGTTTTGTACCTTTGTGGTATGGGAAAAATTTTTTTCAAAGTCTTAGCAAGATGCAACAAAGCTATATTGCCAAGTCTTTCCAAAAAGCAAGTTGACATAAGCAAGGCATCAAAAAGCCAACTGCTGTTATTGGCTTGGCGAACATATATAACAATGCGTGCACTTTAGTTTTGCTGCATTGTTAAAATAAGATATATTTGCACCCCTAAACGGCCTCGTGGCGCAACTGAATAGCGCATCTGATTACGGCTCAGAAGGTTGCAGGTTTGAATCCTGCCGAGGTCACGCAATCGGAGAATTGATTCACAGGAATTGGTTCTCCATTTTTTATATTTGAAATCTCTCTCGATAAAATCGGAATTGAGCCAAAAATAGCGTTCACTTTTGGGGTTCGAACTCGGTCGTTTGACTTGTCGTAACCCAAACCGGATGGAAACACTAAATTTTGAAGATTTTGTTTTTGTTTTAAATCTCCATCTAACCAAATCTTCTCAAGAGATTCGGATAAATTAAGCGCTTTGTCAATAGCCAATTCAAGGTTTGAACTATTTAATATTGGATTTTCAATTTTGGACTGTAATTCCTGTTTTTGACTTTCATACTTGTCTTTAAACTTTTTGTAAATAGCGCTGTTTATTTCCCCAAGTGCATATCGCTCTTCAATTGATTCTATTTTTGTGCTGAGCTCTGTAATTGTTTTTTTCACGGACTTCTTTTGGGTTCTTATCTCTTTTGTTATGTTATCGTAAGTATATGTCATCACTTCTTTTACAATATTCTTGTATCTAGGATCTAATTGATAGGTTTTTAAATCTTCAGTAAAGGTAGTGCGAAGTGCTTTAGCAGATTTGTTGCAAGAGCACCCTTTTGTTCTACATTTATAGTAATACAGTCCTTTTTTCTTTACAAGGTATCCAGTCAGTGGCAGTTTACAGCTATCACAGTAGATAAACTGCTTTAAAGGAAGATTTTCATCTTTTACTTTCACAGCTTATCCAAGAGTGTTTTTTTCTTTTCATTATACTCGTGATCTGTGAGTATCCCTTTATCATGGAGTTCCTTCAGTTTTTCAATTTGTCCTAAAACATCAACTTCAGTAGAATCGGATTTTGCGACAGGGGCATTGGTAAAGTAATTATTCAGTAGGTCTTCTATAAATTTCATGGTATTTAGAACCATCTTTTTATCTTTCGCTGCACTTGCCGCATTGCCGATAAGAGAGCCCCCTCCAGTAAGTATAGCTGCTCCAATACCTTGAGCGCTTACAACACCTTTATTACCGCTATATCCAACAGTTATATCAAGCGAATTAGAACTAATTGTAATTATCACATTACAAGCTGTATCTTTTGAATTACCCCAAGTTCTAACAACACCTTTTGCTGTAAAAACTTGAACATGATGCATATTACCTTCGTTCCGAGATTGGACAACGGGTTTAGCTTCTCCTAGCCAGCCAAATTTTCTATCAGCAAAGAATTTTTCAATTTCCGTTATCAATTCTGTTATGTCTATGCTTTGCTTACCTGCAAACCTCTTTCTCTCCTTATGGGATAACGAGGTCTCAAAATCCTTAACTGATACTTCTATATTTTTTTTACTACCAAACATTTCTTTTGCTTTTATAATTTGAATACAATTTAGTATTTTTTTTATTCTCTTCTCCTTCCTAGGCCAAAAAATTGAATAGTTATTTTGTATTGTTTTAACGTAAAAGAACAGAGGCTACATGCTGTAACGCCTTAACCCTTGTATTGGGCTTATCAGCTTCATTAGTAGGGAAAACAGGATATTACACTCATTTTGCTTGGATTGGCCATCCTGATATTAAAACTGTCTTAACTAACTCAAAAAAAATGATGTCAGATCTGCTTTTTACCGAGTTTTCTAAGAACGTTTCTGAAATAAGAAAAGTAGTAAACGTATTGATGTTAATTCGTATAGCAGACTTTTAGTAGTGGCAGTAAATATTATTGGCAGTATCAATAACCTAAACCATAGGCATAACTTCTTCTTTTAGTTTTACTCTTTCTAATCCTCTTAAATAGGTTAGGCCTATATTTGAGCTATGAAAAAACTTAATTAAGGATCAGAATTTTGCAGGTTTGAATCCTGCCGAAGGTCACAGATTATTCCCAAAAAATAATTTTTTATTTCTGGGAATATTTTTTTGACTACATATCACTAATTCCACTCAAAAAGTCTGAACTATTGTATGTTTGGGTCACGCAATCGGAGAATTGATTCACAGGAATTGGTTCTCCTTTTTTTATGTTTGAGATTTCCTTTGATAAAATTGGGATTGAGCCAAAAATAGCGTTCACTTTTGGGGTTCGAACTCTGTCGTTTGACTTGTCGTAACCCAATCCGGATGGAAAGACTAAATGTTGCAGTTTTTGTCGTTGTTTTAAATCCCCATCAACCCAAATCTTCTCGTGAGATTCGGATAAAGTAAGAGCTTTATCAATGGCTAACTCAAGGTTCGAACTACTAAGTGTTGGATTTTCAATTTTTGACTGTAATTCTTCTTTTTGAGTTTCATACTTTGCTTTAAATTTTTTGTAGATGGTATTATCCACCCTGGACATCCATCCAAAAGGAGTCAACCACTACCTCATGCTTTGGATACTCATCTCGCCATGCCTGGTCGTCATCTCCGCCCATAGAAAAAGTACCGCCTGGAATAAGGACCATACCCTCTTTATTGACTTTGCTTGATCCTTAGGGTGTTGTGCTGACTGGTGAATTAAACCGACTTTGTGTGGGGGTACAACTATGGCCAGCGGTTTGGGGTTGTTTGGGGGATTGTTGACAGGCCACAGCAAAAAGTAAAATCGATATGTAACGAATATTCATATTAAGCAAGGAATATAAACAATTAGCCATTTATGATTTTTTTGGTTCTTTGAAAGGTTTGGCATGTTTTAGTTGTCGGCCAAGCCCATTTGGATATCTTTTTGCTGCAAAAATTTTATCATTTAACATTTCAACCAATGAATCTAATACTCTAGCATAATCTTTATGATTTGAAACATTATTCATTTCAGCTGAATCAAATTTATGATCATATAATTCATATGAAATGTCATTGTTAAATTTCCACTGGTTTAAGCGGAAACGCATTGTTTTGATTGAATACCCTTGCGCCATACCAATCGGAGTAATTATTTGAAGTTCTGTTAATGAACTAGTGCGGATAGGCTCATCTGAACCCTCTAGAAAAGTCTTTAAACTTCTCCCTTGCAAAAATTTTGGCGATCGAATTTCAAGCAATTCCATAATTGTGGGGTATAGATCAACTAACTCTACAGGTGCATTAACATTATCTATATCATTTTCTATTCCAGGACCTGCAATAATCAGAGGAACTCTTGTAGCGGATTCAAATAATGTTTGTTTTTGCCAGTGACCATGTTCTCCTAAGTGAAAGCCGTGATCAGAAGTAAACACAACAACCGTATTTTTATCTAATCCCGTTTCTTCAAGCTTGGTCAGCACCCTTCCAATTTGAGCATCTACAAAACTAGTTGTTGCATAATAAGCACGCTTGATATAACTCGCTTTTTCACTTTCAATATTTATTTGTTCTTCTTTACTACGTAGAGATAACGCAGCAGGTTTTGGTATAGTTTGAAGAAATGAATCATCACTTTCTGGTATTGAAAAATCGGTTTTCTCATGTAAATCAAAATAAGCTTTGGGTGCAACAAACGGAACGTGAGGACGATAGAGACCATAAGCTAAAAAGAAATTTTCACCACTTTTTGCAAATTCATCCAAGTAAGATATCGTTTCAGTTGCGCCTATACCATCGGTTTGTTCCAAATCTGTACCATCTGCTTCTAGCCAACTTAAGGTACTTCCGTTCCAATTATCTTTTAATGCTTGAATCTTATGCTGATCAAATTTATCTCTTCCATATGGGTTTACTGTACGATCCCAAGTATATGAGTCGTCGTGACCAGCAGTCCCTATGTCTTTAGGATTGTGGTAATGATAAATCTTACCAACACGTACAGAATGATAATTTTCCATTCTTAACTTTTGCCCAAGTGTTATGACATCTGGAATTGTTTGGCGAACATATAAGCGAAGCTGTTTTGATTTTGTTTGATCAGGATATAAACCTGTCATTAAAGAAACCCTGGAAGGTCCACATAATGGGTACTGTACATGTGCATTGGTAAAAACGACACCCTTTCTTGCAAGTTTATCAATGTTTGGAGTGTAAGCAAGTGAGTCTCCGTAGGCACCAATAGCACAGTTTAAATCATCTGCAATAATAAATAGTACATTGTATTTTTTTGATGATTTAACAGGCTCTGACCCGATTATAAATAAAGAGATAGGAATTAGAAAGAGTAATTTAAATGCATTCATATTAGCTAATGGTATTTGACATTTATTGTTTGACTAGCTTCGTGTAATAATGGTTTAGCTTAGCTATATAAACTCCAGATTCCAACATAGAAACGTCTATGACTTTATCTGCTTCTAATTTAGAAATTAAAGAACCTTTAATATCATATATATAAATATAATCCATTTCACCTTTTGATTGGATCTGGACTAAATGTTTGGCAGGGTTTGGAAACAATTTAAATTTCTCATTTGACATTTGTAGTTTATATCCAATAGAGAGTACATTTGAAGGATTACATACAAATGTATATTGATTGGCTTGTACAGTATTGTTAAGGTTATTTGGGCCAGAATAATAATTTTCGGGGATTGAAGGAGAAGATTCATAGCTTTTATAAAATAAACCCAGTGAAGACAAATTACCATTAATTTCATAAAATTCACCATTTCCCATAACAGTGCTATCATCAATAGCAACAGGTTCAAACCATGCATATCGCTCAATATAGCTTGTACTTTCCAAGAATGGTATGGCCAATTTCATAAATGCTTCATTCACTTCTGTAGTACGGTACTTGTTTGCATTAAATTCCGTAATCCATATCGGAAGATTATAAAACTCATATACATTTGATAAATAGTTTTTGAATCGTTCAAAAATTTCTATTGGGTCAGCATTTGGAGAGTTTTGAGGATTTGAGTTCCAATCATACCAATGCACTGCAATAACATCTATTCGAATATCATTTTGAATTGCGAATTGATTGAAAGTATTAATCCAATCCAAAGCTGCGCCCTGTCTTCCTGCTGGTGATACCATTCGTAAACCTGTTTTCATAAGATTCTCGTAAAACCCAATTGCAACCTCTGGGTCACACATATTACTATATTGACCAGATTGACCATTGCAATCATCAGGTTCATTAAAACCCAATATATGAGTGGTTTTATATTTTGACCTGTAGTTTTGGATGTCATTTTCATCATCAGCACCACCTTTTCCCCATGACATGGGCACATATTCTCTTTGGACATCAGAAACACCCGTATTGTTCCATTTATAAAACCAGCTATTATTCATTCCTGTAATATCGCCTCCAGTTCCTTTTTTTGATACCCAGTTCCATGGTATTACCCTTATGAAAGAAACAGCATTATTTAGTTTAGTTGGCAAAGAATGGACTTCCAAATCCTCTTCAGATGCAATAAAAACCTTACTGTAACCCGTGCCATTCTCATTAACCGCTAAAGTTGCCATATGTCCCCTTCTTAAAATGAAAGAACTCAGTTTATCATTTAACTGGCTTGGAATTGTTCCGCCACTTGCTATGTTGTTAATTAAAATATTTGCTGACGACCCGTCTAATGCTTCCCCATCATAAATAATTAAAGGGGTCAATTGGTTGTCTTCTGATCTTATTATTGTTCCACTATGATAATAATTATCATAGCGAATCGATGATGGGTATGCAGCGCTCGAACCATTTATAGTGAATGTCGAAAAATATAAGTCATGTACTGCTTGTGGTTTAACTCTATTCAATTTTAACCATGTTAGATTATCTTTAAATTCAATTTTAGCGTCACTTTGAATTGGGCTATCTCCGCTTAGCTGGAGATATGCGTTTTCATCAAGTATAACCTTCCCACCTACTAAACTCTCTGCCTTGAGTTCCCCATTGATGATCTCAAGCACATTTGTGGAACCCAATGTGATAGGTTCTGGAGTAGACGAAAATATTTTATTACCATTTACACTTAAAAAATCAAACTTAATGTCTCCACTGCTGAATTGAATTTTAACGTTTCTATCAAAGTCTACTGCTGAAACTATAATAGTATTTAAACCAAGTTGAAGCGATTGAGCACTTCCAGTGTTCCAATTTCCATTCGAAACGGTTTTGACAACACGGTATGTTTCCTCAGCTGAAGGCAAGTATGTAACATTCATTTCAATCGTTTGTATAAGTTGGCTATTTACACCATCATTATTGGTGGTAGCCGTAAATACAAAGGGCCAAGTTTGACTTTGAGAAAATTCAAAAATCCCAGGAGTTTGAGAGTTTATATCTGTTTCGCTTCTGGATTCAGCGTGAACCACACATGAAATCGCTAGATCCTTGTTAATGACTTGCGATGGTTCAAGACTACCTACAGTGGGCGGCTGAGAGGTGTTTACATCTACCCAATTCTCCTCATTAAAAAAATTATTGTCCGCTCCATTTCCTGTCCAAATATAATCCTGAGAATATATGTTTAGAGAAAAAAATATAAGTAATTTAAAGCATCTTCTTAAATCAGTTTTAAATAAAAGATATTGCAGTGAAAACATAACTGTTTTGCGTTAAAAATAGCTTAGATTAGTAAAGATACTTTTGAGATAATTCATCCGAGTCTTTATATTTTTTGCGAAGCTTTTCTAGCTTCTTTTTCATTGTTAGAATGATTCTTTGATATTTTGGGTCATCGTAAAGGTTTTTCATTTCCTTTGGATCTGCTTTTCTGTCAAAAAACTCCCACTCATTAATATCGTAGTAATAGTGCACTAATTTATATTCTTTTGAAACAATTCCATAGTGACGCTTTACCATGTGAACAGAGGGAAATTCATAATAGTGATAGTATACAGCATCTCTTTTCCATTTTTTATTTTCCCCAAGAAGTAGTGGAATCAAACTCTCACCCTGCATGTCCTTAGGTGCTTTAATACTTGCTGCCTCTAAGAATGTTTGCGCAAAATCAAGGTTTTGAACCATTTCATCATTTGTAATTCCGGGGGCTATTTTATTGGGCCATCTTATGAGTAGCGGTGTTTTAAATGATTCGTTGTAAATAAATCGCTTATCAAACCAGCCGTGCTCTCCTAAATAAAATCCCTGATCTGAGGTGTAAACAACAATAGTGTTCTTTTCCAAATCGTTTTCTTTTAAATAGTCTAATACCCTACCAACATTGTCATCAACAGATGAGATCGTGGCGAGATAATCTTGCATATATCTCTGGTATTTCCATATCGTTTTTTCTTCATCTGACATTTTCGGCCATTTTTCAGTAAAATCAGCGCTAATTTTATCTAACGTTTTTCTATACTCACGTTCTTGTTCTTTGTTAGCGCGTTTAAAGGGGCCATAAAATTCTCTTGCCCCAGCTTTTTTGAGTTTTCTACTTTCACCCGTATACGTAATATCTTTAACCAAATCTCCCATCTGTTGAATGGTCTTAGGGTAAACTTTATTGTCTTGCATTAAATGCATATGATTAAAAATATTCATTTCTGCTGATGCGGCTGCCGAAGCTCTATTAGAATAATCGTCAAAAAGCGTTTCGGGTAGAGGAAATTCTTTTTCATAAAATTCGGCAAACTTTTCAGGACTTGGCCACCAAGCTCGGTGAGGCGCTTTATGGAGATACATCATCAAAAATGGTTTGTTTTTATCTCGCTTTTTCTTAAACCAATTAAGGGTTAAGTCAGTAATTATATCGGTTACATAACCTGTAATTATTGTATCTTTTTGCTTCCCTATAAATTTTGGATTGATATAATGTCCTTGTCCTGGTAAAATTAAAAAGTCATCAAACCCTTTTGGGTTATTCCCGAAATGAAGCTTCCCGAACATTGCCGTCTGATACCCTGCTTTTTGAAACAACTGGGGGAACGTTATCTGTGTTGTGTCAAACGGAAAAATATTATCTACTTTACCATTTATATGACTAAACTTTCCTGTCAAGATAGTTGCTCTTGACGGAGCGCAAATAGAGTTTGTCACACTTGCATTTGAAAATAAAATCCCCTCCTTAGCAATTTTATCGATATTTGGGGTCTGAATTAGCTTATCGTCGTATGCACTGATCGCTTGATAGGCATGATCATCAGACATAATAAAAAGAATATTTGGCCTATTGTCTTGCGATATAACCAAATTACTCAATATAAAGAAGAATAAAAAAAGTGTATTTTTCATTTAGTGTAATTTAACGATTATCGAACTATTCCTCATTAAAGTATATGTTTTGCGTTAAGTTTAATGAAGCTTTCTTCAAGTTCTTGAAAGCAGATGAGCTACCAGTATATATGATGAAATCCCCATTTTCAGCTAAATATTCCATGCCAATGTTATAATATGCGAATGATTCGGCAGTCAATGAAAACGAAACTATTTTTGATTCTCCCGGATGGAGTGTAATTTTATTGTATGCTTTTAACTCTAGAACTGGTCTGGTAACACTGCTAAATTTATCTCTAATATACAGCTGTATGGTTTCAGCTCCTGCCATATTACCCGTATTTGTTACAACTGTTTCAACTTCAAGAGAACCCTTACCGTTCCATTTGCTTTTGGAAAGTTTAGGATCTGAAATTGAAAAAGTCGTATAGCTTAAACCATGACCAAAAGGGTAAAGTGGTTTTGTTTTCTCAAAAGCATACTTATGAATATAATTTGTAGGTTTGTGATTATAAACCATCGTAAGCTGACCGACAGACCTTGCAGTTGTCATGGGCATTTTACCACTTGGATTTATCTCCCCAAAAACGATTTTACCCAAAGATTTACCACCCATACTTCCTGGCTCCCATGCATGAATGATTGATTTAATATTATCTTCTATCCATGGCTCACTGATCGGTTTTCCGCTTACATAAACCACAGTAAGGTTTTTGTTTTTTTCATAAATCGATTTAACTAAATCAAGCTGTTTTCCAGGAAGACCTAAAAAACTTCTCGCTTTGTTTTCTCCTGCTGTCTTTTGAAAGCTTTTGCCGCCTTCCCAAGTATATCTTAACGAGTTATCGCCAACAACAACAAATACGTGGTCATAATTTGTTGACATTTCAGCAGTGGCTTTGATTTTTGAATCTTGAATGTTTCTGATCTTGATACCAGAATCGTAATAATCTACTTTATGATTATAATTTTTTCCTACTTGCTGTATGCCCTCAAAAATAGTCACAACGTTTTCCTCTGGCTGCTCGAAATGCCAATCGCCCAAAGTAGTATTGTTATGTGCATTAGGCCCCGTAACCAATATCCGTTTTGGGTTTGAATTATTGATGGGAAGTACGTTCTTGTTTTTTAAGAGTGTAATGGCATTATCAGCTATTTCTTCAGCTTTATTCAAATGACTTTTAATGAAAACATTCTCCTTAATTTTGGAGGTGTCAACAAATCGCTCTTCAAATAAACCAAGTTGGAATTTTGCATATAATATTTTTGAACATGCCTCATTAACTCTGTCGATTGATAATTTTTTTTCTTTGACTAGGGCAACGACAAAATCATAAAATTC
>JAQWKF010000132.1 GCA_029247985.1 Flavobacteriaceae bacterium | reverse complement strand
TCTGAGTTACTCACAATGCTCATAAAAAATGGGCGCATGAGATCAGCGTTCGAAATTTTGTAAAAAGATTCGCCGTTGCGGATAACTTCCTTTCCATCAACTTCTTTTTCAAAAAATTGAGCAGGGTTTTGTCCTAAATATGGAACGTCCTGGGCAGTAATCTTAGAATTTATAGATGTTGCAAATGTCAAAATAATAGAATAATAAAAGGTTTTTTAGATAAAATTGACCTGTTAGGCATACAGGTCAATTTATTTAAATACTGTTGATAATGAATAAACTTATTCGGCAGAATAAACCCTAACATAGTCCACAAGCATTTCTTGTGGGAAAACGGTATTGGTAGTGGGGGCGCCCACATAATTTCCGCCTATAGCAAGGTTTAAAATAATAAAAAACGGTTGATCAAAGACCCACTCACCATCAGCATCTTCTGGTGTGATTTGATTATACAATACATCATCTACATAATAGTTGATATAATCTTCACCCCATTCAATACCAAAAACATGAAAGCCTGTGTCAAAGCGATCGTTTATTAGTTCATATGATTTTGTAACAGGCGTTGCTGCAGAATAACCAGGTCCATGTAAGCTACCAGTAATTATGGTGGGCTCTTGACCTTTAAATTCCATAATATCAATTTCGCCACATTGTGGCCAACTAACCGTATCAAAATTTGATCCTAACATCCAAAAGGCCGGCCAAATACCTTGTCCCCAAGGCAATTTTATACGCGCTTCAAAACGTCCATACTTTTGCTCAAACTTACCTTGGGTCTTCAAACGTGCCGAAGTGTAAGCAGCTCCTTGGTAACTTTCACTAACCGCAGTAATTTTTAACATCCCGTCTTCAACAACTACATTGTCAGAACGGTCCGTATAGTACTGCAATTCTTTGTTACCCCAGCCATCAGTACCTCTACCGATATCAAATCCCCAAATATCACTATTGGGAGCACCAGCGACGTCAAATTCGTCTTGCATGGTAATGGTGGTGAAATTGGTTACGACCTGAGTTTCATCAGGTTCGCAACTTGTAAAAAATACGCTTAGGATCACAGAAGCTCCTAAATAGGAGAAACGTTGAAAACGATTTGAATGAATTCGATTCTTAAATTTCATGTTGTTCTTTTTTGCTTATTGTTTGTAGAAATACACATTATCCATGTATAGGTTAGTTACAGCAGACCCTCCATTTTCAAAAATGAACTGTCCAACCTTTGATCTTTGAGACAGCGAAAGTGGAATGTCTATTGATGCCCACGCATCACCCTTAAGCTGCGAAGAGAGTATTGTAACTTTTTGTGTTTTATCATCTCCTCCACCGTCTGCGCCGTTAGCGCCAAAATCCTTAATGGTAAGTATTAGTTTTGCATTGGAGGGTAGTGTATCAGGGATGAAAACATCCATATGCAAATGAGTCATAGCACTGGCGTCTACTGTAGGGTCAGAAAATTGCTGCCCAACAAAATTAAAGTTTTCATAAACAAGTACGTTGTCCCCTTTAACATCGAAATCAGCAGAAGTCGTTGTTTGATATGGCTTCCAATACCCATTGTAAAAATCAATGTTCACATTTTCATACGTATCGCTAAATATAGAAATGACATCTGCAGCATCTTGTGTTGGTGTTGGGGCAGAAATAAATTCCCCATTAGATTCAACTATCAATGAGCCTGCGGCCTCAACGCCATTAAAGCTTGCTGTAATAGTAGCAGTGCCAGCAGCAACAACAATAATCTTCCCTTGGGCATCTATTTGTACAACCGTTGGGTCAGAAGAATGAAAATCTAGGTAGGCTGGTGCTATGTTTGTAACAAGCTCTGTACCATCTCCTAAATTCACAGTTTGCTGCGTTTCATCAATAATAATTTCACCATTATAAACTCGGCGGTTTACATCTAAACCACTCATAATAGATGTGCGCGCTTGTGCAAAAGTATTTAGCTTTTCAAATCTAATCTCGTCTAGCCATATGGAGTAGCCAAGATTCCCAGTACTTTGAGTACCAGCAGAAAAGATAAACATTCCTTTTTCTTGAACCAGTTTTGAAGGGTCAGGAATTGGAATAATATATTTCTTCCAAGCTGTTGAAAGGGATGTGTCTTCAAGACTAACAGTATATTTATCTTCAATAAAATCAGTTCCAAACCCAAATAAACCCACTGTAGCAGTTGTTGAGCCTTTAGCCCAAAAAGTCAATGCTGTGTATTCGGATAGGTTTCTTCCTTCACCGCGATCTAAAAAGATACCACCAATAAAACTTCCGTTAGGATCGTTTGGTGCAGGCACATCAATTTTAATGGCTTGCGTACCTTTATAGGCGTCATTGTCTGTGTCGAAACCGTATACGTTGGCACCATCAGCAGGATCAAAAGAGATGAAGAATTCATCTGTCAAGTTTACAGGGTTGTCTGTAAATACTTCAGGAATTGTTGGGAAGGTAGCCAAAGTGATATCTTCCGAAAATTCGCGCTCACAACTTACCAATGCAGTGGTTACTATTCCTGCAATGGCAAAAGTGAAATATGATATAAACTTAAATTTTTTCATTGTTTGCTATTTAATTATTTACCAATATTGATGTGTACGTATGTTCTAATTTCCCATTCTGTACCGTTTGGAAATCCAACTGGACTTATTGTAGGTGTTTGGGAAAACTCAGGTGCACTGTTTGGAGAAAAACGAGGTGAGTATTGATTTAAAGATCTCCATGTTCCGCGAATACCAATTTGCGTGTTAGGCAATCCAAACCAATCTTGTTTCCCAAGGGAAGTAGATACGTCAATCATCAGTTGCAACGGGAATGTCAAGTTAAAGTCACGATGGTAGTCAAAAGGCCCCCAGTCATTAACTTTTGCATGAGAAACCAATTTCATGTTTTTGTAAATCATTCTTACGTCTCCACCATATCGTGTAATGGTACGAACAGAGTCGCCATTGCCTTGTGCAGTTCCGTAGTAGAAGTTTCCAATCATGCCCAGCTCTGGAGATAATTTAGATACAATACGTGTGTGTGCTTCCCATAAATCTTCAGCAGGAGTACTCTCTCCAAAAGCAAAGAATTGACGATTTGCAAGGAACCCTATGTGTGCGTCTTGTGTTGTAGGTAAGTGTCTAAACACAAATCCTGCACTCATGGCAAACTTGGCATCTTCAACAACATCATTGTTCCATTCATACATCCAAGTTCCTGGAGTTGGGTCATAGGTGAATAAAATTTCACCACCTACCGTTTCTCTGTTTCCGCCTCTAACCGCAAATGGATCATCAATTACGTTACGTAAACGTCCCGGTGCTACCACGCCATTTGGCATGGGGTCAACCAAAGGCTTTTGGTATAAAAAGTTAGGTGCAATTTGAAGGTTACCCGCTAGGTACGTAAATCCAGAAAGTACATTGGTCATGTTTCCACTACCAGAATCTTTAAGTTTCCATCCTGTGAAGGTTTGTGTTTGGTCGGCGCCGCCATTGGCAACCAAGCCCATATATGACCCTTGTGCATACCACATAAACTTACCTTGCGCGAAAGTAATTTTGGCTTTTGCTCCCCAATTGTCATCACTATTTATCTTGTCAACATACACCGCATTTTGAGTCTCGTTGTATACTTGGAAAGAGCTACCGTTCAATGGACTTCCTCCCCAAATACCACCAAGGGTAATGCCAAAGTTACCAAGCTTACGCTCCAGTGCAATGGAAGCACGCTCTGTAGGCCATGCTGGAATTACACCACTCGTAAGTTGATTGGGATCTAGTATACGACGACCACTGCTGTCGTATTCCAAATTTGTAGTTAAGTCACGATGGTAAAGACCTGTAACCGTCCATTTAAGTAGATTCTTCTGGTATTTCAATAACACTGTTGGGTTTGCTCCCCACCAAAGTTGTGGTCCAAAAGCAGCCTTTAGTCCATTCAAGGAACCTTTACCATCTATCTCAACGCCTGAAATTTCACCGTTATAGATGTCTAGGTTAGGCCCGTAATATGCCTGCGGATACATATTAAATATATCTCCTTCATATGCCCAGTGATAGTGTCCTGTTCTATAAAATCCTCGTAAATCGAAATTTTTAGCGTTCCACTCATATTCAGCATTGTAAATTTGAACACGGTTTGGATCGTTAATCGTAACTACTCCGTCTGATGTGGTTAGTTTTTGTGTTCTCCCTCTATTTTCATAGAAGATTTCATCTATTGGGTTGTTGGCAACATTCCCCAAAATATTCACATTAACATTAGCACGCATACCAGGTGCAGGGTTACCTTCAACACCAACGAAGTATGACTCCATGTGGTCAAAGCCCAATTGATCGGGATAAGCTTCATTCTCAAGGTCTGGTGTTTCTGGTGTGGTTATCAAACTACCACCCGTATTGAATGCTGTGAATTCACCTCTAAGCGTACTCAAGCGAATTTTTTCACCACCACCTAAAGCTGCTTTGTCTCCTCTCGCGCGTAACATAGCATCAATTATTTGGATGCTATTAAAATGACTGTCCACAAAATCAGCATCTACACCCTCGCTATATGGATTTAATGTGTGTGCTTGTTTGAGCGCATAATACGCGGCTCTTGGATATAGGTCGTATAATCCGCGAGCATCAGTAGGCCCCTTGGCACAGATACCAAACCACTCTTCGTTCATGTTGTTTTGACCTAGTTTGTAGTCAAATGGATATCCACCGTTAGACCAAGAAGCGTTATTGTCATGTACGTCTAGGTTGTCTGTTTGTCCAAACTTCCACCAGCCATCACTAAACTGGAAAGTACATCCACCAATGGAGTTTCCAGTATTTCCAAGACCCGCAGCATTGGCATAAATTTCTTTCCATTGCCCAACCATAATTGTTGCTTGCGCCTTTTGGTCTTCCTTATTGGAAATTGCGTTAAAGGCATCCGAGCCAAACTCTGTGAATAGTACAGGTTTGCCGTATTCATTTTTGACACGCTCAAAAGTGTCTCCAAATGAAATACCGCGATACATGTTGGTACCGTAGATATCAACATCCGTACATTCCTCCGCAATGATATCTAGGAACAATAAATCTCCATTACAAATGGCTACTGGATATGCCTCATTGATTTCTTTTATTGCCTTAGCGGCATCGTTCATAAGTTTATACATGGGACGGCCACGGTTTTCACCAACAGCACGACGCTGATCCTCTTCGTCTGGGAAGTCTTCTGTTTCAGCACCTGCCCAAAACAACCCGTAGTTGTTTTCGTTTCCAAGCAAGAACATGAGCAGCCCGGGGGTGTTCTTATATTCATTTGCAAGGGCAGTAACTTCAGACATAAGAAACTTTTGTGCTTTTTCGTCTCTATAATCCGTTACAGGAACCCATGCGCCATCAATAGTAAGGCCATAGCGCCCAAAAGAATGATTTAATATGGTGTGTATCCCGTAATTCTTATAGATATAAGTAATCCATCTTGGCTGGATACCTGTGTATGTTCTAATGGTATTTACGCCCATGTTTTTGAGCAATCCCATCTCAGCATCGAGTGCGGCTATAATAAAGTCATCTGTCTGATTCCACAAGCTGAAAGAGTAGTTGGTACCAATAGGGAAGTAATCCCAATTCATACCATTGACCATAAAGTCTTCTCCATTAACAACCAATGTGGTGCCATCGGCCCCTTGGTTGACTGCTACATTGTGCATCTGGGAAATTCCAGAGAAAGCAACAAGGCAGAAAATTAATTTAAAAATGGTGTTTTTCATGTGTTGATTTTTGTTGTTTTGATAAACGTATTAAATGCTCTTTCAAGCTTATAAGCTGTACTTTTTAGTTTTAACCTGAGTTTTGTCAAATGTATCAATATTGTATTGCTAGATTGTAAAAAAGTATCTATACAACGTATATACAATTTAAAAAAAAGGGTTTAAAATTATCAGTATGACAATATAGGCGATGTTTCATAAACTTATGGTTTTGAAACAGTTGTGTTTACTTAAAAAAATAAAATGCCCTGCCAACATAGCAAAACTGTTCGCAGGGTATTTACAATGTTCTTATTCTTTAACAAATTTAAAGGACCAATGGGCATTATTACCATCATTGACTTTGATGTCAATTTCAAGTGTATTGCCATCGCTAGAAAGTGCAGCCTCGTAGGTGATTTCATCTGGCGCATCCCCTGGTGTAGTAAGTTCTCCAAGATTATAAGCTTTTAGCAATCCAAGGTAAGCACCCTTGCCTGTAAGCTTAATGCTTCCAGCAGCTTCATTGTATTCGTATGTGGCGGATGCAGTACCGTCATGTGGAAACACTGGAGCCGCACAGCCGTCTGCTGCTACGCCTTGCCAGGCCTCAATCCACGATTCTGTTCCAAGCACATTTTCAAAGCTTCCATCGGTATTGAACTACAGTGAAAGAATGTATTCTGTAAGGTTTTGATTATGCTCCAAATCCATTTTTTTTCGCAAACGGTAGCGCTTTATATCTACACTCTTAACAGATATGCTAAGTAATGGAGAAATTTCTTTAGAAGATAAATTTAAACGTAAATAGGCGCAAAGTTTTAAATCGTGGTTCGTCAGCGCCTCATGCTTTTGTTTTAGCCTTTTCAAAAAGTCTTTATCTGCATTGTCAAAAGCCTGCTCAAAAAACTCCCAATCATCATCGTTTTTTAAAGAGCGTTTGATGGTTCGCAACACTCTTGATACCGTTGGATCAGTAGCAGCAGGTTCCAAATCGATTAACAAGGAGTTCATGAACTGATTTTTCTTGATGAATGCCATTGTTGATATCGCAAGTTCCTTGTTTTTCTTATCAATATTATCCTCCAACTGCTCGTTTTTGATGCGCATGATCTCTTCGTTTTGCTTAAACTGCATCATGTCAATCTTACGTTTGTTCTCTTTTATAAGTTTTTCTTGCTCCCGCCTATAATAGTGTGTATACCTGTTGTTTATCGCTAGAAAAATACCAATCATAAAAATGAAATACACCAACAAGGCAATATTTGAAAAATAATATGGTCGGTTTATGTTAAAAGGAATATTAAAGGTTTTCTCGCTAACAACATCGTTAAGCATGGCACGTACCGATAAGTTATATGTACCGAATTTCAAATTGCTAAATGTGATGGTTGCATCTTCTGTCCAAGGAGACCAGCTTTCACTATAACCTTCGAGCTTGTATTGAAAACGTGGCAAGTCTAAAATTGTGTTATTGGTAAAATAGAGTGAAGCCGTTATTGTATTGAAGTCGTAATCAAGACTCACTTCCTCGGACAAATTCAAAAATTGGGAGTCCCCTTTTTTGTTATTTGCTATTAGTGTACTTAATCCAATTTCAGGTGTTACAGGTTTAATTTTTGAAATGTCTAGCCTGAAAAATCCTCTTGATGTTCCAAGGTGGTAAATGTCATTTTTAACTCGGCTTAG
>JAQWKF010000121.1 GCA_029247985.1 Flavobacteriaceae bacterium | reverse complement strand
AAAAAAACATATACATAGACAGCAGAGAGGAAGGGATTCGAACCCTCGATTCCGCGATAACGGAATACACACTTTCCAGGCGTGCGCCTTCGACCACTCGGCCACCTCTCTAAGTTGGGTGTAAATATCGAAAAAAAACTCCCCTAAAAAAATTTACAGCCCAAACAAGTTTTTTGCGTTTTCTGTGGTCTGCTTAGATACTTGTTCCAAGCTGACATTGTGAGTTAGTGCCACTTTTTGAGCCACATGACTAATGTAAGCCGATTCGTTTCGTTTTCCGCGAAAGGGCATGGGTGCCAAATAAGGGGCGTCGGTTTCGAGTACAATATGTTCAAGTGGAATCTTAGCAACTGTTTGTGCAAGACCACTGTTTTTAAACGTAACCACGCCGCCAATGCCCAACAACATATTAAAGCCAATTGCTCGATGAGCTTGTGAGAGATCCCCCGTAAAACAATGGAAAATTCCACGAAGTCGATTGTCCTGAACACCTTCCAGCACTTCAAATATTTCGTCAAATGCTTCACGGCAGTGTATCACAATTGGTAAATTGTAATCCAAAGCCCAAGCTATTTGTTTGGCAAATGCCTCTTGTTGTTCTTTTTGAAAACTTTTATCCCAATACAAATCCATACCTATTTCTCCAACTGCTACAAACGAATGTGTTGCCAATTGTTGATGCACATGCGCCAACTCTTGTGCAAGATTATCACCAACATGTGTGGGGTGAAGTCCCATCATAAGGTGGATGTTATCCGGATACTCATGCTTTAGGCTGTGCATGACAGCTGTGGTTTCGGAATCAATAGCGGGCAACACAAACTGCTCAACGCCTGCGTCCATGGCCCGTTTTATCATATCAGAACGGTCAGCATCAAATTCAGAAACGTAAAGATGTGTGTGTGTATCTATCAACATGGAGCAAAAATACACCAATGCCTGTATCTTTACAGCATGAAATACAGCTTATCTACTTTATTAAAGCACAAAAACTATGTGCGTATACCACTAAAAAAAGTAGCTTCTGGTCATTATATATGCAAGGTAGTCCTCAACGGAGTTTCAGGGGACTTTATTGTAGATACAGGAGCCTCACATACCTGCGTGGCATGGGATAAAGAAGCTTATTTTAAACTCAATGCCCAAGAAACCGAAAAGCAAGCTGCATCTGCAAGTAGCACCAAAATGGAAACGCGCCATAGCCATGAGAATGTGCTTAAAATAGGTGCGTGGGAAGCTCAGCAACTTGAAATCGTATTGTTTGATATGGCAAGTGTAAATAGCGCCTTGGAACAACTGGGGGTAAACGCTGTTGATGGCATTCTTGGTGCTGATGTATTCGAAGCTACTAAAGCCGTTCTTGACTACAACAGAAATGGACTTTACCTAAAAATTAAAAGATAACTAAACCGGTCTCCCTAAGGCATCTTTTTTAGATGCTGTGATCCTAACGGGTTTTAAATACGCTGGTGCAAAACTGTGGATGTTTGCGAATTGCTTTTTTTTAAAAGCCTCAAACGCCAATGCTGGCATGGCAACAGCAGACGGATGGCTTGAAACAAACTCCCAATTGGAGTTTGAAGGCAGTATATCTTTGGTTTTTTCAGCGCCTGTGCCCACAAAGCAAAGCTGTTCAGCTGCCAAATCAGTAAATGAGTTTGGTGTTAAAATGTGTGCATGCATTTCTGTTTTCATTTCACCCCCTTTATCATAAACAGCGGCATATACTTCATCTCTGCGCGCATCAAGCAATGGCACAACTTTGCTGTTTTTTATATGAGGGGCGGCTAAAATTTGTAGTGTGGACAGTGCAATAAGCGGAATATCTAGGGCAAAACAGAGGCCTTTGGCCGCAACACATCCAATACGTAATCCAGTGAAAGAACCAGGGCCTGAGCTAACGGCAATAGCGTCTAACTGATCTGGAGAAACTACACATTCATCCAAGACTTCATCAATAAATACGTGCAACTGCTTGGCGTGTGTAAAACCACTTTCCAACACTTCTCTTTTTCCAACTACATTGGCGTTATGAGCAAGGGCTACGCCGCATTGTTCCGTTGAAGTTTCGATAAGCAGGATATTTGCCATGAAGCAAAAATACTACTTTAGAGCTTTAAGGGTATGCCAAAGTAAAACTCTAAAACTTTAATCTTAAAAATTGCATCAAATTTTGCCTGGAGTTCGGCAGATACTGCAGCGTCATAACGCTGTCTTGCTTGAGAAAAATCTAAAGATGTAGCAGCCCCATTACTGAAACGGTTTTGTGCATATTCATAGGCTTGTTTTCTAGCAAGGGTGGTCTTTTGTGCTGCCGCATAGGCAATAATAGCTCCTTTGGCATCTGCGTAAGACTGTTGAATGGTACGTTCTAAGTCTTGTTTTTGTTGAGTTAACAAGGTGTTCGAGCGTTCAACACTCACCTTGTTACGACGTACATTATTCTTTACTGCCAATCCATTTAGAATGGGGATTCTCAAATTGAATCCAAAATTATGACCGTCATTTTGTCTCCATTGATCGCCAAGAGGCAAATGCTTGGCTACTTCGGTATCTGGGCTAGCGGCTAACACCTGTTGTCCCGTTCCAGAAACAACCCCGATTGGGTATGTCGAATACGTACCCGTAGCGACCAATCTATCAGCGTAAGAAATACGTGAGCTATATCCATAATAACCTGACAAAGTGGGTTGATAGGCCGATTTAGCGGTTTTGAGATTTGTTTGAGCAATTTCGACATTGGTTTTTGCCAACATAATATCATTCCTAGACTCCACGGCTTTTTGAAACAACTCTTTTGGGGATTTGTCTAAAATCGTAGCCGCAACCATATCGTAATTGGTTTCAGCTATGGAAAAGTTTTTGTAATCATCAATCAACAAAAGCTGGGCAAGAGAAATACGGGCAATTTCATAATTATTAGATGCCGCCACAGCTTGCTGCTCTTGAGAAGCCAAAGTCGCTTGCAACTCAAACAATTCCCCTTTGGGAAGTACACCTGCATCCACGAGTGTTTCGGTTTGTAAAAGTTCTGCTTTTGCAACTTCAAGTAAGTTGTTTTGTACGGCTAAGTTTTCCTTATTAAATAGTACTTGTAAAAATCCGTTTACCACCAACAGCATCACGTCTTCCTTCATGTCTTCAAGCTGATATTGTCGTGCCAAAACACCCAAGTTTGCACTCATAAGTTGATACACATTCCGACGTCCGTTGTAAATAACTAAACTCATGTCAAGTCCGCCACTCGAAAATTGATTGGTAAGGTCTTCCAATAAGTTTGTTGTTAGGTTTCGGTTTAAGCCAATATTCCAAGAATGGCCGGCAGACAAATTCAACGATGGCAAAAAATTGCCAACGGCTTGGCTTTTGTACGTTTCTGCGTCCATTACATCTAGATAAGCTGCTCGGATTTGTAGGTTGTTTTTAACTGCGTGTTCTACAGCTGCTTCCAGTGTCCAGGGCGCAGATTGCTGCCCATAGCTATATGCAAACAATGTAAAGCATAGTATAGACACATATTTAGGCATCATCTTCATCGGTATCTGTATTTTTATTGTCATCCTTTAACTCCTCTGTGCGGTTCCATACTTTAACGTCATCTGCTTCTTCAACACCTTCAAGTATTTCAACATTTTCTCCGTCAGAGATACCAAGCTTCACGTCTTTGCGTTCAAACTTTTGATCACCTGTCATGATTTGGACATAAGGTTCTTGAGTCTTGCGGTCAAACTGTATGAGTGCCTCACGGAGTGCCAGCACATCTTCTTTACGCTCTAAAACAATGGAAGCGTTTGCGCTGTAACCTGCTCGCACTACTATGCTGTCATTAAGCATCATGTCAGCTTCTATTTTAAATTGAACAGCTCCTTGTTCTTCCGTTCCTTTTGGTGCAATGAATTTCAATATCGCCTCCAGCTCTTGGTCTTCAACTGCCCCAAGACTTACCTTAAGCGTACTGCCCAATTGAAGGGAGGCAACCTCAGCCTCATCTACTTTCCCCTCAAAAATCATTTTTGACAAATCTGCAATTGCAGCAATGGTAGTGCCTGAATTAAAGCTGTTAGACTCAATTACTTGATCTCCCGCTTTAACAGGAATTTCAAGAACTGTTCCTGGAACGGTTGCTCTAATATCTGTATTGGCTGCACTTGAACCCCCAATAGAGCCTTCACGAATAATTTGCAAATCGCTCTTTGCATTAAGTACGTCTTGCTTGGCTTGATTGTATTGCAGCTCAATGCCTATAAATTCTGCATTGGCAATGATTCCCTTGTCATATAGTTTTTTATTACGAGCAAAATCTTTAGTGCGTGTCTCCAAAGCAATTTGTGCCTTTTTAAGTCTGCCTCTAGCCGCATTTAAATTTTGTTCATTGGGTACTACTTTAATTCGAGCAATTAGATCGCCCGTAGTAACCTTATCCCCTTCTTTAACAAAAATACGGTCAATAATCCCACCTATTTGAGGCTTTACTTCTACTTCATCTTCGGGTATAATTTTCCCAGTAATTACCGTTTCTTTTTCAATAGTGGTTTTGAACAGCTTTTCTGTTTCGTAGGTTACAGAAGATTTACTGTTAGTTTTTGCAAAATATGCTGCAGAAAAAAGCACTCCAAAAACAAGAAATGCGATGATAAGATATTTGATTATTTTCATGGTAAAAGGGTTTATTATTCTTCTCTTAATGCGTCTATAGGTTTGATACTAACGGCTCTTTGTGCTGGAATAAGTCCAATTAGGGTACCTAATCCGACCATCAGCACAAGTGCGCCTAAAATAAATTTAATGGGTACTGTTGGGTTCACAAAAGGAAGCAGGGGGTCTTTGAATGCATAACCAAGAAGCGCTAAAACAAAAGCGCCTAATATAATACCGACTATGCCTGCAATGAGTGTAAGGAAAACAGATTCAATGATAATCTGTGCCCGTACTTCGCTTGGCGTGGCGCCCAATGCGCGACGAATACCCAACTCTTTGGTGCGCTCACGAACAGAAATTAACAAGATATTTCCAATACCTACAATACCTGCTAAAATAGTAGCAATCCCCACAATCAATGAGAGTATATACATACCGTTTGAGAATCCTTTAACTTTGTTAAAAACCTCACCTAAATTAAAGCTTCCAAAAGCTCGTTCATCCTCAGGATGCACACGGTTTTTTACACGTAAGGCAGCTTTAATATCTGCCTCAACAGCAACCACATCGGCATCGTCATAGGCTGCCATGGCAAACCAGTTGACTCTATCTCCAGTATTGTACAATATCTTAAAAGTTGTAAAAGGAATAAAGATGTCGCTGTCGCTTTCAAATCCCCCGCCTGGCGTAAACTTATGCACCCCCACAACTTTAAAGTACATACCATCAATCTCTATAAATGATCCAATTGGATTTTCCTTAGCTTCAAAAAGCTCTTCCTGCGTTCGCTCGCCAATTACGCATACCTTACGTTGATAATCAATATCCGACTGATTGATAAAACGTCCGCCATCATATATATCTTTTGTGGCAATTTTCACCAAGATAGGGAAGTCACCGAAAATGGCATAAGAGCCGCTTTTCCCTTTACGCTTAACATTCGCCCCTGAATCGCCAAAAGCACCTCGAGAAATACGAGGAGCAATGTACTGGAGTTCTGGGATACGCTTTTCTAAAAATGGCTTATCCTCGAGTTTTAACTGCATTCTTCTTCCCGTACGAAAACCGTCATAGGGAATGCTGGTATTCTGTGCCCAAACAAACAAGCTATTGATTGCAACCTCTTCAAATTCGCGCTCAAAACCATTGTCCAAACCTTTTGAAGCACCTGACATGGAGATATAAATAAAAATCCCCCACAACACACCTATTACGGTTACCATCGTGCGTAATTTATTTTTTTGGATAGATCCAAAAATTTCTTGCCATGTATCGCGATCAAATAGGGTTCTTAACATTATTCGTCTCTTAAAGCAATTATAGGTTTAATTTTAGCTGCGCGACGAGCAGGAATATATCCCGCAATGGCACCAAAAACAACCAATATAACAGTGGCGCCAACAGCCTCGTTGGTGTCTATATAAGGGTTGGTAATAAAATAATCTTTTAATGAATCACCAATAAGTGTTAACGTCCCAACTCCAGCAAGTAAACCTGCATAGCCAGCGGTTGCCGTAATAAAAATTGACTCTTGCAGTATCATACCAATAATAGACTTGGGTGTTGCGCCAATGGCTTTGCGAATACCCAACTCCTTTGTACGTTCTTTTACCACAAAAACCATAATATTTGAAATGCCTATAATACCCGCCAACAATGTGCCTATCCCAATAAACAAGACAACATATTGAAGTACGGAGCCTATATTTTGGGTCTGTCTAAAATCATCTGCAACATTTCGAACATACATACCGCTCCTATCAGTTGGTGCAATATTGTGCTTTTTACGCATGAATGTGTTGAGTTTTTTTTCAAAAGCCATTGCACCTGCATATCCGAGTTCTGGTCTAAAAGCAACCATGATTTGATCTACCCTATCATTACTTTTTTCCATTTGTTGCCGCGTAGTATATGGGATGTAAATTAAGCGCTCTTCGTTATCCCCGCCCGCATCTTTAAAAACACCTATAACCTTAAATGAAATACCGTCAATGTTTATATTTTTTCCAAGTGCTGGCTTATTGCCAAATAGGTCTTGCGCTACTAATCTGCCAATGGTAGCATACTTGGTTTTATTTTTTACATCTAGGGCATTGATATACCTCCCATTGGTAACTTCGGTTTTTTCTGCGAATTGGTGTCCAGGTGCTACAGCCCTAATCGTATAATTGTTACTTTCATTAGCGTATTTTACTAATGCGCCTCTTGAAATTCTAGGCGTGATGTAGTCAATAAAAAAAGAGAAGTTCTGTTTTATATCGGTCAAATCATCATTCTTGAAAACAATTAGACGTTTAGCCTTGTATCCTCTGTACGGTTTTTCTGTTTTTCCTGGGTATAACCATATTGTATTGGTTGAGTCATCCACAAAAAATTGTTCGAATGCGTTTTTAAGCCCATTGCCAAAACCAAAAAGGACAACAAAAATGAATATACCCAAGGCTACGGTAAAACCCGATAGCGTTGTGCGCAATTTA
>JAQWKF010000015.1 GCA_029247985.1 Flavobacteriaceae bacterium | reverse complement strand
TGCAACCTATTTTAGGCCTTATGAGCAGGCCTTATCTACAGACAAGTATTACACCTCAGACTATGATTTGTCATCCTACAGCGCAACACAGCTGGGGTTTGGGCTTAATTACACCGATATTTTTACAAAATTGCATTTGGCCTCCTTTGGTTTTAAAAGTATCGATTTAAAGTTTTATCAGTACAATCGAGATACTTCGTTTAGCTCATATATCATTACAGCAGGCATTACCTTAATTTCAGATTAGTTTTATAGGTCTTTTTATTTGTGGTTTATTAAGCTCTATATTTGCTTTGAAGCATCCCATATGTATAAAAAATTCATTTACCTCCAGTGGAAGTCCTTTTTTAGGGCTGCTGGTGTGGCCTCAAAACTTGCTCAAAAAATATTGATTGGTGTTGTTTGGGCCTATTTTGCTTTTGTTTTTTCTGGGCTTGCCTTTATCGCATTTTATGGAATTCAAGAAGAATTTGGTTTGGACCCACTGCCCACAGTGAGTGGGTTTTTGATTTATGCCTTTGCCCTATGGATTGTTATCCGGTATTTTATTCAAAAAATGCCCATGGTGCATGTGCAGCCATTATTGACCTTGCCCTTATCTAAAAAGAGGATTGTGCATTTTGGCCTTGCCAAAAGCACTATCAGCTTTTTTAATATTATCAACCTCTTCTTTTTTATTCCCTTTGGCTTTATTCTCCTTAAAGAAGACTACAACCTGTGGGGGGTTATAAGCTGGGGTTTGAGTATTGGCTGTATTATATTGACAACTAATTTTTTAAACGTATTACTCAATAGCCAAGACAGGTTGTTGCTTGTTGCCACCGCTATTTTACTTGGCTTGTTCGGATTACAGTATTATGAACTTTTTGATATCACTGCTTTCTCAGAACCCGTATTTATGGCGCCCTACTATCAACCCCTTTGGTTGCTGGCTCCCTTAGCGCTTATGATATTTTCCTACCGCCAAAGTTTTGAGCACTTTTTGAAAAAACTGTATATGGACAGCGACGAAATGCGTCCTAAAAAAGAAGTGCAGCGCGCCACCGAACTCAAATGGTTGGATGGTTTTGGCCGTACCTCCTTTTTTCTTAAGAATGACATTCGGCTCATTGTACGCAACAAACGTGCACGTATGGCCGTTTGGATGGGCGTTGCTTTCTTGTTCTATGGACTTATTTTTATGATGGATATTTACGATTACCCTCTGACCAAGGTGTTTGTAGGGATATTTGTCACGGGTGGTTTTTTATTTAGTTTCGGCCAATTTGTTCCAAGTTGGGATAGTAGTTACTATGCTTTGATGATGACACAAAACGTCCCTTACAAAGAATACTTAAAATCAAAGTGGTGGTTGGTAGTTGTAGGTACTTTAGTGAGCATTCCTTTGGCAAGTTTCTATATCTTTTTTAGTTGGGAAAGCTACTTCGCAATTCTTGCTGGGGGAATCTATAACATTGGTGTAAATGCCCATATGGTATTGCTTTCTGGAGCCTATACAAGAACACCCATTGACCTCAACTCCATGCAACGTGCTTTTGGAGATAAAAAATCTTTTAATGCAAAAACAATATTGCTTGGTATACCAAAAATATTTTTGCCTATGTTCATTTTTTACATCGGGGTTTTGGTACACAGCAAGCTAATGGGCTTTATACTAATTGGAGTGGTTGGTGTCTTGGGCTTTGCATTAAGAAACCTTGTTTTTGATTGGATTGAGAAAGTCTATCAAAACGAAAAATACCAAACACTCGCCGCTTACAAACAAAAAAACACATGATTGATATTAACCTTCTTTCGAAAAAATACGGCGAGCAAACAGTGCTCGACATAGACCTTCTAAACATTCCTAGTGGTCAGACTTTTGGACTCGTGGGAAACAATGGTGCAGGAAAAACTACCCTATTTAGTCTTATTCTGGACTTGATTGAAGCTACCACTGGCGAGGTCAAAAACAATGAGATAGTGGTTTCAAAGGATGAGCATTGGAAAAACCACACTGCTGCTTTTGTAGATGAACAATTCCTTATTGGCTACCTCACTCCTGAAGAATATTTTTATTTTGTTGGTGGCTTACGCAACATGAAAAAAGATGCCATTAAATCAGCTTTGGAACCTTACAAAGACTTTTTTCATGGCGAAGTACTGGGGCAAAAAAAGTATATCCGTGATCTTTCTAAAGGAAATCAAAAAAAGGTAGGTATTGTTGGAACGCTGATATCCAATACCCCTTTGGTTATTCTAGATGAGCCATTTGCCAACCTAGACCCCACCACACAAATTCGCCTCAAAAAGCTATTAAAAGAAGAGGCGAGCGCAACTGGAAAAACCTTTCTAATCTCCAGTCATGACCTGCAGCACATAACCGATGTTTGTGATCGAATTGTGGTTCTCAACAAAGGAAAAATAGTACGTGACGTAATAACCTCTTCCAAGACACTTAAGGAACTGGAAGCCTTTTTTCAAGAGCAGCTATAGTTTATACATACTAAAACCTGATGTTTTGAGTTTTTATCATAGGTTTACAACATGAAAAAAGTCGTTCTTTTTTGTGCAATTCTTTTGGTCGCCATTGGGTGTTCTACCAAAAAGGATGCTGCTATGAACCGCTTCTACCACAAAACCACTTCTAAGTTTAACCCCTTGTTTAACGGAGAGGAAGCGCTGAGATACGGGCTTTTAGACATCAAATTTAATCATAACGACAACTATTGGCTTCGTCTGCCTGTTGACCCTTATGTCTTGCCAGAGGCCTATGCATCTGAAGAAGTCGCCACTAACGAGTTTTTTGACCGCGCACAAGACAAAGCCGTGCTTACTGTACAGAAACATTCCATGCTCATTAAAGGAGAACAGCGCAACAATCAAATTGCAAGAGCTTATTTATTGTTGGGCAAGGCACGATACTACAACGGTAAATATCTTCAAGCTATTGAAGCTTTTACCTATTTGGTAAAAAATATGTCGGGAAATGACTTGGCTATTGAAGCGGAACTCTGGCGTTCAAAAAGTTATTTAGCTTTAGGGCAGCACGAGAGGGCAGCACGAGAGCTGATTAATATTACTCACGCTGGAGCACTCACTAACGAGCAATATGCCGTAAGTCAAGCGGCCTTAGCAGATGCCCTATTGAGAGCGGATAAAGACAGCTTAGCTACTGAACCATTAAGAAACGCTTTTGCTACTGAAAAATCCGCCTACAAAAGAGGACGATATGCCTATTTATTGGGACAGCTTTATGAAGATTTAAATTATGCCGACTCTGCTATAGTTGCCTACCAATATGTTTTGGACTTGAACCGCCGCCTACCTCGTGAGCTGTGGATTCACGCCCGGCTGGCACAACTCAAAAACAATACGCCCAAGGATGAAGAAACGCTAAAAGCTTACAAACGATTGTTGCGTAGCGATGAAGACCGAAGGTTTAGAGACAAAATTCACTATTTCTATGGAGCCTACTTGCTCAAAGGAGCAGATACGATCAATGCAGAATCAGAATTAAATGCTTCCTTACAAACCAAAACCAATGATACCTACCTCAAGTCATTGATTTATCAGGAATTGGCATTCAATCGCCTAGACCAAGTGGCTTTTGTTAAAGCTGGTGCTTATTTAGACAGCACCCTTCAAAACCTTACCCAAGGTACACGACGTTACAGGAAAATGACCCGACAACGTAAAAAGCTTGATGACATCATCAGCTATGAAAAAACAATTACAGAAATCGACAGCCTGCTACTGCTAATTGATATGCCTGAGGAAAGCCAAAAAGCCGTTGTCGATGCCTACATCAAAAAGATAATTTCAGACAAAGAAAAGGCAGAGGCTGAGTCTAAAGATGGTGCGTCTGGAAGCATTGCAATGCTCGGTGATTTTTACTTTTACAACAGTCGACAAGTAGCAAATGGAAAACTTCGTTTTAAGCAAAACTGGAGTAACATTGCATTGGCCGATAATTGGAAGTATAGCCCACAAAAAAGCATCGCTGTTGAAGAAACGTCAGAAATTGAAGACACTGCTGACGGCTTAGACCCTGCCTTAGATCCAAAAACATATTTATCTCAAATTCCTCCTCCAGAGGCGCGCGATAGCTTGCGTCTTCTTCAAAACGAAGCGTACTTTCAAGCGGGATTGGCCTATAAAGAGCAATTTCTTATTAAAAAGTTTGCTATTGATCGATTCCACTCGCTCATGGCTGGCAATCCGGATGTGCGTTATATCCCGCCAACGCTTTATCATATGTATGAGTTACACGGGGACAACCCCACAGAACAACGTAAATGGCGCGACCGAATATTAACGGAATATCCAGATAGTGATTACACCAAAATAATACAAAATCCCGAGGCCTTAGCCCAAACATTGGCGGACAATCAAGCCGCAATAAGCGCTGCTAAAGAAAAATTTGACGCCCAAGAATTTAGCGTTGTGATTGAAGAAAGTGAACGCTTTATCCCTCAACTTACAGATAAAGAACTCCAAGCAGCATGGGCAT
This sequence comes from Flavobacteriaceae bacterium, assembly GCA_029247985.1. Taxonomy (GTDB): domain Bacteria; phylum Bacteroidota; class Bacteroidia; order Flavobacteriales; family Flavobacteriaceae; genus UBA7446. The sequence goes on along the minus strand of JAQWKF010000015.1, from coordinate 2,404 downwards.
TACTTCGGGCTACTGCCCTAGGCAGGCTCGATGGACTAGAAGCCTATAAAGACGCCTTAACTATGCTTGTTCAAACCTATCCAAAAACCCAAGGCGCCCTAAAAGCCCAAGCACAACTTGATGGCTTTGACGTTTATGACGATCTAGTGTTGGAAGAAAATGAAAAAGCAAAAATCGTTATTATAAGGTCTTTAGAAGACCGCGAACAATCCCAAATGGACAAGACATGGCTTGAATCTTGGTTTGCCGAAGAGGGAATTGAAAACGTTTTGCGCGTATCAATTGATGTATTTAATCGAGATGTAGAAACCCTAGTAGTTCACGGATTCGGCTCTTTAAAAAGTGCCAAAGAAACAGCTGCTATTTTGCGTAAAAGCAACCCGCGTTTGTTGGCGTCCAAAAATATTGTAATTTCGACGTCCCAATATCGAAACGCTTTAGTTAGTAAAAGCCTAGAACAATTGGTAAATTAAGTAACATGTTTTCAGAAAAAAAACAAAAAAATATGGACTCAAAAAATAATGTGAAAATCAATTTTGTAGAACCCAATACTAAAATTATTGGTGAAATTGAATCAAAATCTGACTTCCGTATAGACGGGACTTTAGAGGGTAAAATAAATACTTCGGGCCGTGTTGTCATTGGCAAAGAAGGAACTGTTAATGGTGAAGTACATTGTGGTTATGCCGATATTATTGGTAATTTCAATGGAAGCCTATCTGTGGACGGACTGCTAACGATCAAGTCTGATGGTATCGTGGAAGGACAAGTTACTGTTGGTAAACTTGCTGTTGAATCTGGAGCCACATTAAACGCACAATGTAGCATGAAAGCTGCATCAGTAAAGTCAATGGTTGATGAAAAAGCCCCAAAAGCCGAAAAAACGGCCTAAAACTTGGGCGGTCCTTTCAGGTCTAACCGTTCAAATGGGCGTTAGCTTATATCTTGCATCTGTTGGTGGAAAAGCCCTTGATTTGCGTTGGGAAACTGGCAAAGCCATGACATTAGTGCTACTCATGTTGGTGCTGGCGGTCAACATCTATGGACTCGTTAAGTTTTTAAATCGATACGAATAGCCTCTAACCGCTGTTTTAAACCAATTGTTTTTTTCGGTTTACTTTCCTTTTAATCAAAAAACTAGGGTTAATTTTTTCATCATATTCGCTTTTTTTCTTGTACCTAAAAGTGTACATTTGCAGCGTTTAAATTTCAACGAAACGTCAAGATTAAAGCAAAACCATTGAAAAGAGCACTTCTTGTATTTTTTACGCTTCTTTTAGCATCTCACGTATTTGCCGTTTCTAGTGATAAATCCCCTGAAAAAAAAGGTTCACTTAAGGAAGAAATCAAAGCTTACATCCAACACCACTTAAAAGACTCTCACGATTTCTATTTAGGGTCTTACACAGATGGTGAGAAAAAGAAATACATAGGCTACATCGGGCTTCCTGTAATTTTATGGGACAACGGGCTTGTGATGTTTTCGTCTGCAAAATTTAAGCATGGTAAGGCAGTAGTATCAAAAGGCAATAGTCATTATAAACTTTACCACGGAAAAATTTATAAGACAGACCAGGCGGGCACCATCAACTATGATGATGCACATCACGCTGTAAATGAAAAACCACTTGATCTTTCGATGACCAAAAGCGTTATAACCATGCTATTTACGGCATTTTTGATGTTTTTCTTATTTCGCTCTTTAGCGCAGTCGTATCACAAAAACGGTGGTGTTGCTGCTGGTATAGGCCGCTTCTTTGAGCCCATAATTTTATATGTCCGCGATGATATTGCTATCCCCAACATTGGAGAAAAACACCATGGGCGCTACATGAGCTTTTTGCTAACCGTATTTTTCTTTATTTGGTTTTTAAATCTCTTGGGGCTTACTCCTTTAGGTATTAATGTTACAGGTAATATTGCTGTTACTTTTGGGTTGGCTTTGCTTACCTTTTTGTTGACCAATTTGACTGCTAACAAGAATTACTGGGCACACATCTTCTGGATGCCAGGAGTTCCTATCCCGATGAAAATTCTTTTAATGCCCATTGAGCTATTGGGTGTTATTATCAAACCTTTTTCTTTATTGATCCGTTTGTATGCCAACATGCAAGCAGGACACATTGTATTGATGAGCCTTATTGGGCTTATGTTTATTTTTAACAACTGGCTAGGTAGCAGCTTGTCCTTTTTATTGGCCTTTGCTATCTCCTTGATCGAATTACTAGTGGCCGCATTGCAGGCCTATATATTTACCATGCTGTCGGCACTCTATTTTGGGTTTGCCGTAGAAGAACATCATGATGAAGCGCATTAAACACAAACATTAACAATTAAATATATACACATGGAAATTCCAGTAATCGTAGGTGCAGGTCTCGTCGTAATCGGCGTAGGTATGGGA
>JAQWKF010000024.1 GCA_029247985.1 Flavobacteriaceae bacterium | reverse complement strand
AACAGCGGATATTTTGGCACTGTCATCTTTGGGTGTATTTGAAAACCACTGGGCTAATTCTTGCTGCTGATCTGGCGTTCCGTGAGCAAGCGTGAGATGTACCAAAATGGTTTTTTTGTTTTCCGCAATATCTCCGCCAATACGCTTGCCAAAAGTATTCGCATCGCCAAAGGTATCTAAATAGTCGTCTTGCAATTGAAAGGCAATCCCCAGTTGTTCGCCAAAGTGATACAACTTCTTGGCATTTGCTGAATCAGCACCGCCAATTCGTGCGCCCATTTCCAAGGCACATCCTACCAACACGGCTGTCTTTAAGCGAATCATTTCCAGATACTGAGCAATGCTCACATCGTTACTGGTCTCAAAATCCACATCGTATTGTTGCCCTTCACAAACCTCCAGGGCTGTTTTACTCAACAGTTGAGTAAGTACTTTAAATTGTTCAGGTGGATACGCATTCAGACATTCATAGGCTTGGATCAACATCGCATCCCCCGACAATATCGCTGTGTTAGCACCCCACTTTTGATGCACCGTTTGCTGCCCTCTTCGCAGGGTTGCTTTGTCCATAATATCGTCGTGCATGAGCGTAAAGTTGTGGAAAATTTCCACTGCCTTGGCGGCAGCAAGACCGGCTTTGGCATCTCTTCCAAAGGCTTCACAAGCCATCAATACCAAAATAGGGCGAAGGCGCTTACCGCCTAATGACAATAAATAATCAATTGGAGCATATAGGCCTTGAGGAGCTTTGTCTTTATTCGCAGAAATGAGCGATGCATCTAGGAGTTGTTGGTATGCTGTCAAAAATTTCATGAATGTAAAAATACGTTATGGAATTGTAATGAACCCTTTCAGAAAAGAAAAACGTTGGAAACTTTTTTGGTTTTTAAAGTTTCCTGTGTATTTTTGTGCGCTATTTGTTATGAAAAACATACTCCCCCCATGCACGGAAATGTTCCTTACGCTTGGTTTTAAAAGCGTAACCATGGACGATATTGCCCAAAGGCTTGGGATATCAAAAAAAACACTCTACACGCATTATTCCAATAAACAGGCTTTGGTGCGAGCTTGCGTGTTTGACTTTTTTAATTACGTAACAGAAGAGATAAACGGCATTTGTCAGCTATCAAAAAACCCCATTATTGAGCTGCATGACATCAAAATGTTTATGATGAAACACATCAAAAATGAAAAAATTTCTCCCCAATATCAACTCAAAAAATACTATCCAGAAATTTTTCATGAACTCAGCGACAAACAGCTAGACTTTATGATAAGCTGTGTGAGTAAAAGCTTAAAAGAAGGAGTAGCAACAGGGCTGTTTCGCGCCAACTTAAATATCCCGTTTATTGCACGCTTGTACTTTAACGGCATGATGGGTATCAAAGATCAGCGACTATTCCCGGCTGACATGTTTCAACACAGCCAACTTATGTCCGATTACCTAGAATATCACCTGCGTGCCATTTGTACAGAATCTGGAATGGCCATTTATAACACCCTTGAACTAACACCCCATGAATAATACATTACCTCTAATTGCACTGTTCTTTGTTTTTACTCTCAATGCCCAGGAGCTGGACTTGAACAGCGCCATACAGTTGGCCAAGACAAACAACAGAAGCTTACAAAATGCGAGTTCAGATATTAAAATCGCCCAACAAAAACGGCTTGAAACCATAGCCTCTGGACTTCCGCAAATATCCCTTTCCGCGAACTACAACAATGCTTTTGACCAACCCGTTTCTCTTGTTCCTGGCCAATACTTTGGTGGTGTTGCAGGAGAGTATAGCGCCGTTACTTTTGGCGCCTCTCAAAGTGTATCAGCGGGGCTAAAGCTAAACCAAATGATATTTGACGGCACCTACTTGGTAGGCTTACAAGCTTCCGAAATATACCTACGCATTTCACAACAAGCCTATATCAAAACCGAGCAAGCTGTGGAACAAGCTACCGTCGAAGCTTATGTAAATACACTTTTAGCAAAGGCACAACTTGTCTATTTAAATCAAAATCTAACCCTAGCCAAAAACAACCTAAAAGAGGCAAGGCAGGTTTTTAAAAACGGTTTTATTGAAGAAGAAAACGTGCAACAATTACAACTAACTGTTGCTGCTTTGGAAAGCGCCCTACATTATGCCACACAAATGCATACTGTGGCCAAAAATGTTTTGCGATATGTAATAGGCATGGACCTAGACGAACCGCTTATCCTAAGCAGCTCGCTTGAAGGTTTGGTGCTTGAAATGCAAAATACAGACGATAGCAGTTTGTCGGTTTCAGAAAACATCGACTATCAAATGGCGCAAAACGATGTGCGCTCCAAGGAACTCTTGCTCAAGCTAGAGCGCTTTAAAGCATTGCCCACTATCAAAGCATTTTTGAGTGGGGGTTATGATGGCTTTGGCGATGATTTTGATTTCACCCAGCCCAGTCAGGATTGGTATGGTCGCGCGGTGATGGGCGTTAATCTTAACGTACCTGTATTTAGTAGTTTTCAATCTAAGGCCAAAAGACAACAAGCCAAATTAGCATTGAATCAATCTAAAAATCAAGCCTTAAACGTTACTCAAGAAATCTTGCTTGAAGAAAGCCGTATGAGAAGTGAGGTGCAGTTCCAATTGGAAAATGTACAAACTACAGCTCAGAGTTTAAGATTGGCAGAAGACATTGCACAGAAAAATGAAATCAAATTCAAAGAAGGTCTAATTTCTGGGTTTACCCTAAGGCAAATACAAACACAACTGTACGATGCACAAGACAGCTATTTAAAAGCCATGCAACAACTGGTCGTTTCAAAAACAAAATTATCCCTATTACTTAACCCTATAACGCAAACAAAATGATACTAAGAACACTAACAATCCTACTCGCTGGTCTAGTACTTGGCTGTAGTTCTTCTGAAACCCCAAACACACAAACACTAATTGCACAAAAAGACGTGGTGGGATTACGGGCAAAGCAAGCCGAGCTTGTAAAACAAAACAATGCCATCAAAACAGAGCTTAATACGGTCATTGAAGCCATTGACGCTTTGGATGAAAATAAAAAACGGTCACTGGTAACCGTATTGTCGTTAAAAAAAGCGTTTTTCCAGCACACGGTTATGTTACAAGGAACTGTGAAAACAGATCAAAACTTAATGCTTAGTGCTGAGTTTTTAGGTAAGGTAAAAGCCATATATGCCAAAGAGGGGCAGTCTGTAAAAAAAGGAGATTTGTTGCTTCGCATAGACGATGGTGGTCTTTCTCAAAACGTGGCATTACTAAAAACACAACTCGAACTTGCCAAGACTATTTACTTGCGTCAAAAACGCTTATGGGATCAAAACATAGGCTCTGAAATTGAATATCTACAGGCCAAAGCAGCTTACGAAAGCCAAGAAAACAGCTATGAACAGCTCAAAAAGCAACTTGACAAGTCAAGCCTTTATGCTCCCTTCTCTGGACGGATAGACGATGTGGTGGCTGAAGTGGGTCAATTGGTGTCCCCTGGCGTAAGCCCCCTACTTCGTTTGGTAAATCTGCAAAGCATGTATGTTGATGTTGATGTGCCTGAGCGTTATTTTACATCCATTGATAAAGGTACTGTGGCAACCGTTGAAATTCCATCGTTTGATCACCAATATCAAAGTCGTGTAACGCACAAGGGAACCCACATAAGCCCAGGCAACAGGACCTTTAAAGTAACTATTGCTGCAGACAACAAGCTAACCCTTGCGCCCAACACCATAACTGTTGTAAAACTCGTAGACTATCAAAAATCAGATGCATTAGTTGTTCCATTAGAAGTTGTTTCTGAAAATTTTGAAGGAACGCAATATGTATATGTGGTTACGGACAACAATAAGGCGGAAAAAAGATTTATTGAAACTGGCCTTGTTGAGGGTGATGTAGTTGAAGTTATCAGTGGATTAAGCCCCGATGATCGGGTGATTGACGAAGGGGCGCGTTTGGTTAAAGAAAATGAAAACATCCGAATTACCAATGCCTTATGAGTCAAGAAAATAAATCCAACTCCGCTTTTGGTCTATCAGTTTGGGCCATAAAAAACAGCACCATTATTTACGTGCTGATGGGTATTTTCCTAATTCTAGGAGGTACGGCATACGTTAATATGCCAAGAGAAAACTTCCCCGAAATTACAGAAACAACCATTTTTATAAGCACGCCCTATCCTGGAAATACAGCACAAGACATTGAGCGCTTTGTT
>JAQWKF010000002.1 GCA_029247985.1 Flavobacteriaceae bacterium | reverse complement strand
TGCCTTTCTAACTAGAACATGTACCATCTTTCTGAAGCGTTGCGTTTTCCTTCACCTCATTTGGCAACGGAAGAGGGGATAGTCGCTGTTGGTGGAGACTTACGCCCAGAACGTGTGTTATTGGCCTATCAAAAAGGTATTTTTCCTTGGTTTGAAAAGGATGATTTTTTGATTTGGTGGAGTCCTGATCCAAGAATGGTGCTCTTTCCTGATGAATTGAAAATTTCGAAAAGCATGCGCGCTTTTATGCGCAAAAACACCTATGAAATTACTTTTGACAAGGCTTTTAATGAGGTCGTAAAGGCTTGTGCCCGCGTTAAGCGCTTTGGACAAACAGGCACGTGGATCACACCAGGACTTATGGAAGTTTATGAAACGTTACACGAGCAAGGTCATGCACATTCTGTTGAGGTTTGGGACGGCCCTGAGCTTGTTGGTGGGCTTTATGGTATTGACATTGGACAGGTGTTTTGTGGCGAAAGTATGTTTTCTAAATCCAGTAATTCTAGCAAGCTGGCCTTGATATATCTTGCAAGAGAGCTCAAAAAAAACAATTATAAGCTCATCGATTGTCAGGTGCCTACGGCACATTTGGCTAGTATGGGCGCATATCCCATTTCTCGAAAAGAATTCCTCAGTTACTTAAATTAGACACCTCTTTGTGTCTAAAGCAATCTACTACGTGATCGTTAACCATACCAACGGCTTGCATATGGGCATACATGGTAATTTTTCCTATGTACTTAAACCCCCGCTTTTTTAAATCATGACTCATTTGTGTAGCAAGCAACGTGGTCTGGGGTAATTCTTTTGTTTGGGTGTAGGCGTTTTGAATCGGTGTACCGTTTGTATAGCTCCACATGAAATCACTAAAACAACCTACATCCTTTTGAATTTGAATAAAGGATTGTGCATTTGAAATGGCTGCATTGATTTTTCCCCTGTTACGGATGATGCCCTTGTCTTGCATTAGCCCATCTACGTCGTAGGCTGTCATTTGGGCAATGCGCTTTACGTCAAAATCATAAAAAGCGTTGCGAAAGTTATCCCGCTTCTTCAAGACCGACCACCAAGACAAGCCCGCTTGAAAGGTTTCAAGTAGTAGGGCTTCAAATAATTTTTCGTCCTCATAAATTGGAACGCCCCATTCCGTGTCGTGATAAGCAACGTAAGTGGGGTTTGCCAAACACCAGTCACAACGAAAAGCTTCCATGGTCAGGATTTTGCTTCTAAATTATGTAAAAATGCATCAAGTGTCAAGGCGTCTGATAGTTGATAGTTGCCTATGGCAGTTCTTTTTAATGAGGTAAGATGGGCTCCGCAGCCAAGTTTTTGTCCAAAATCATGGGCTAGTGAGCGAATATAAGTTCCCTTACTACAGCTTACATAAAAGCTGAGATCAGGCACATTGATATCTGTTAATTTGAAATCGATAATCTGTACTTTTCTAAACGATATTTCAGTTGTCTTACCTGCTCTGGCCAGCGCATACAATCGCTTTCCGTCTTTTTTTATGGCGGAGTGTAAAGGAGGTTTTTGTTCAATATTCCCCAAAAAACCAGCACGTGTTTCTTCCAGTATTTCAGCGGTGATATGGTCTGTTGGCTTAGGTTCACTAACGCTAGTTTCCAAATCATAGGATGGTGTTGTAGCACCCAAACGCAAGCTTCCTGTATAGCTTTTGTGCATCCCCATGAACTGCTCAATTTGTTTTGTCATACGACCTGTGCATATTAGCATTAGTCCTGTAGCTAAAGGGTCTAGAGTTCCAGCGTGTCCAACTTTGATTTTCTTAATATCAAATTCTTTACGAATGGCCCATCGAATTTTATTTACCACTTGAAATGAAGTCCACCCAAGGGGCTTGTCAATGAGCAAAAGCTGTCCTTCTAAAAATCCTTCTTTTGTGCGTATTATATCCATGCAACTAGAGATGCGGTTAAGCCAACTACGAGACAGTAAACAGCAAAATAACGCAACTTACTGCGTTTAACAAGTGCAATCATCCACGTACAAGCCAAAATGCCTGATGCTAAAGCAGCCAAAAATCCCGCACTCATGGGGAGTAGATCAAAAGTAATGGTTGCGGTTGCACCTTGGTCTAAAATTGATTTGGCCATGCTGCCCAAAATAAGCGGGATAACCATTAAAAACGAAAATCGTGCTGCTTCAGGTCTGCTGACTCCTAGCAGTAATGCAAGGGCAATTGTAGCACCACTTCTTGAGATTCCAGGGAGAATGGCAATTGCTTGCGCAACCCCAATGAGTAATGCAATTTTATAGGTAATGGGTTGCTTTTTACTGGAGGCCTTATCCGTAAAAAACAGCAATGCTGCTGTCAAACACAGCATGACGCCCACCAAGGCCAAGTTTGTGCCAAAAAAGGTTGTAATTTGATCTTCAAAGAATAAGCCTATCACCACTGCGGGGATCATGGACACCACAATGTAGCCAACAAAGGCGCGGGTTTCGGGTTGTTCTTTTTTAAAGATGCCCCTAAGTATCGTTGCAATGTCTTTTCTAAAAACAATCATGGTAGCAATTGCAGTGGCTGCGTGTACTAGGATAGTAAATAGGAGATTTTCAGCGGGTAGTTGATCGTTTCCGAGTATGGCTGTAAACAACGCCAAATGACCACTTGATGAAACAGGCAAAAATTCGGTTAATCCTTGAACAATCCCCAATAAAATGGCTTCCCAAAAACCCATTATTTCTTTTTAGTGGCTAAAATAGCCACCACCAAAATTGCAAATCCTGCCAGTACCAGTGTGGGTGCTACACGAATGCGCAACGGGCTATATATTTCAGGATTAAACACATTGGGGTCATCACTTCCTCCGCCCGTCATCAATACAAAGCCTACAATGATTAGTACAATGCCCAAGCCCATAATGCGGTAGGCGCGTTTTCCAAATAAAAACTCTTTTTCGTTTTTCATATCAATACACGATGTCATAGGTTAATTTGAGGTGCCTTTGGGTAGCAAAAAAAGCACTGATGGCACTTATGAAGACCGAACAAACTACAATACCCCCAGACAATAATGCAATATTCTCTACAGACCCCCACCAATCAACTTGAGGTACCAAGTTCACTAAAAAGCTTAAAAGGCCTGCAAAGCCCGCTAGGGCAAGTACTGCACTGATGACACCCAAAAGCATATAGCGCCATAAAAATGGCCGTCGAATAAATCTTTTCCTTGCGCCTACCAATAACATGGTTTGAATGACCAATCGCTTGCTGTAAATCGATAATTTAATGGAGTGGTTGATGAGCAGTAAGGCAATAGCTACAAAGACAGCGCTACAAATCAGCAGCCAAAAACCAAAGCGCTCAATGTTTTGGTTGAGCAAAACAATTAGCGGCCTGTCATATAGCACTTCAGAAATAAAGGGCTTTTGCTCCATGACGTCACTTAGACTGTCTAAAACTTCAGTTGTGACAAATTCGGCCTTAAGGCCAATATCTAGGGCATCTTGCAAAGGGTTATAGCCCAGGAAATCCATAAAATCTTCACCAATAGTGACACTATGCTCTGCGGCGGCAGTTTCTTTTGATACAAAGCGAACCGACTTGGTGAAAGGTGCCAATCGCATGGTGGTAGTCAGTTGTTCTCGTTCCATTTCTTTGGTTTCGTCATCCAAAAAAACGGTCATGGCAACCTGTTCTTTAAAATAATTGGCAATAGATTGACTGTTGAGTAGCACAAAGCCTAAAACGCTCAACACAAAAAGCACCAAAGCAGTACTGCTAACTACAGACAGATAAGAAGTTAAAAGGCGGCGTTTGTAAATACGAGTTGCAGACATAGTTATTCTATGCCATAAAAATAGAAAATATGACGGAACAAATCTTGGTCTATTCAATAAAGCTCGTGTTTAAAATGTTATTTTTGTTGCTTAATTGCACATATGGGGTATCCTTTTCAAGAGATAGAAAAAAAATGGCAAGCGATTTGGGCGTCAAAAGAAACCTATAAAGTTGCACAACCATCTGACAAGCCAAAGTATTATGTGCTTGATATGTTCCCTTACCCATCCGGCGCAGGTCTTCACGTTGGGCACCCTTTGGGATATATTGCGAGTGACATAGTTGCGCGTTATAAACGTCATAGTGGTTTTAATGTGCTGCATCCACAAGGGTATGATTCGTTCGGGTTACCTGCAGAACAATACGCTATACAAACAGGCCAACATCCAGCCGTTACAACGGAAACGAATATAAAACGCTATCGAGAACAGCTTGACCGCATGGGCTTTTCTTTTGATTGGTCTCGTGAGGTACGTACTTCCGACCCGTCTTATTATCGCTGGACGCAATGGATTTTTTCTTTGCTTTTTGATGCTTGGTATGATATAAGCCAAGATAGCGCTCGTGAAATAGCTTCGCTTGTGGCGCATCTTGAAATGTATGGAACCAAAAATTTAAATGCTGTTTGTGATGAGGACACACCATCATTAACGGCTGCTGAATGGCAACAAATGGATGCCACTTCACAGGAGCAATTCCTGTTGTATTATCGACTAACTTATTTGGCAGAAACAGAAGTGAATTGGTGCCCTGCTTTGGGTACTGTGCTTGCCAATGATGAGGTAGTTCAAGGGGTTTCTGAACGAGGCGGACACCCAGTGGAGCGCAAGAAAATGAAGCAATGGAGCATGCGTATTTCTGCATATGCCGATCGATTGCTTGAGGGCCTGAACGAAATTGATTGGCCCGAACCACTCAAAGAAATGCAACGAAACTGGATTGGTAAATCCGTGGGGGCAAGCGTTCGTTTTCCAATAGAAAACAGCGATCGTCAAATTGAAGTATTTACCACCAGAGCTGACACCCTTTTTGGGGTTACATTTTTAACGTTGGCTCCAGAACACGAATGGGTTGCTGAAATTACATCTGATGCACAACGCGAAGCAGTTGTTGCTTATGTTGCGCAAACAGCCCAGCGTAGCGAACGAGACCGTATGAGTGATGTTTCACGTATAAGCGGTGTATTTACAGGTGCCTATGCCATTCATCCCATTACCAATGAAAAAGTACCCATTTGGATAGGTGATTATGTATTAGCTGGGTATGGAACAGGAGCCGTTATGGCAGTGCCTTGTGGAGACCAACGAGACTTTGATTTTGCAACGCATTTCAAGCTACCAATAAAGAACATTTTTAAAGACGTTGATGTTTCAAAAGCTGCTTTTTCTGATAAAGAAAAAACCGTGATTGCGAACTCAGATTTTCTCGATGGGCTTTCATATACAGATGCCACTCAAAAAATTATTGAGCACTTAGGCGCAATAGGGATGGGCGAAGGCGCTACTACCTATCGCTTGCGCGATGCGGTTTTCAGCCGGCAGCGTTATTGGGGCGAACCTATTCCTGTATATTTTGTTGATGGTCTTCCAAGGCTTGTCCCAGAAAAGTGTCTGCCATTAGAGTTGCCTGAAGTTTCAAAATATTTACCTACTCCAGATGGCGCGCCGCCACTGGGTAATGCCACACACTGGGCGTGGGATACAAAACGTAACATGGTTGTTTCTAATAATTTGATTGACAATGAACATGTATTTCCGTTGGAGAAGAATACCATGCCAGGTTGGGCCGGAAGCTCGTGGTATTTCAATCGCTATATGGATGCTAAAAATACTGGCGCTTTTGCAAGCTCAACTGCTTTGAATTATTGGAAAGAAGTTGACCTTTATTTGGGAGGTAGTGAGCATGCTACAGGCCACTTACTTTACTCGAGATTTTGGCAGTATTTTATGTATGACTTGGGGCTTGTTCCGGTAAAAAACTTTGCAAAAAAACTTATCAATCAAGGGATGATATTGGGTGAAAGTGCTTTTGTATATCGATTGGCCGATACCCAAACATTTCTTTCTAAAGGGCTTTGTAAGGGGCAGCATGTAGTTCCTGTTCATGTAGATGTTTCTTTGGTGTCGCCTCAGAATGAACTGAATATTGAGGAAGTAAAAAAATGGCAACCCCATTTCGCTGACGCTACATTTGAATTGGAAGATGGCAAGTACATTGTTGGACGTGAGGTAGAGAAAATGTCGAAGTCTAAGTATAATGTTGTCAATCCAGATGCTATATGTGACCAATATGGGGCTGATACCTTGCGTATGTATGAAATGTTTTTAGGGCCTATTGAGCAAGCCAAACCTTGGAATACAGCAGGAATAACAGGTGTAAGTAATTTTCTAAATAAGTTCTGGCGATTATTTCACCAAGCAGATTCTTTTGGCGTAAGCGAGGATAAGCCCTCAAAAGCATCGCTAAAAACACTGCACAAGACCATTGAAAAAGTAACACAAGACATTGAAGCTTTTTCTCTGAATACTTCGGTTAGCGCATTTATGATTGCAACTAATGAGCTTACTGCTGAAAAATGTAATCAGCGTGAAATTTTAGAGCCATTGACCATACTTCTTGCGCCATTTGCGCCACATATTTGCGAGGAGCTTTGGGCATTATTGGGACACTCAACTTCAATTACAACGGCTGTATTTCCTGTAGCAAACCCTATTTATCTAAAAGACGATACCAAGGAATATCCAATAAGCTTTAATGGAAAAATGCGCTTTACACTTGCTTTAGGCACTGATTTGAACAAAGAAGAAATTGAAACCGCTGTGCTGCAAGACGAGCGCACCAAAACCTATTTAGATGGAAAAACACCTAAAAAGGTGATTGTGGTTCCTAACAAAATTGTGAATATTGTTATCTAGTATGATAAATCCAGAATACATAGGCTTTATTGCTGCTACGCTAACCACATCAGCTTTTTTGCCACAGGCATTTAAAATATGGAAATCTAAAACAGCTGACGGTTTGTCACTCAGCATGTATCTAGTTATGGGTACTGGTACCTTGAGTTGGCTGTTTTATGGCTTGTTGATTGAAAGTCCTTCTGTAATTGTTGCCAACTGCATTTCTTTTTCTATCATTTTATTTATTATTACCTTTATAATACGCTCAAAAATGTAGCATGGTATTGTTTTTGTCATGTAAATATTAAAAAATAGTTATGCTAGAATATTATATAATAATTGCCTTATTTGCTGGTGCTAGTATGTGGGTTCAAGGCAAATTGAAGTCAAAGTTTAAGAAGTACGGTAAAGTACAGTTAAGCAACCAAATGTCGGGAAAAGAAATAGCCGAAAAAATGTTGGCGGACCACGGGATTCGCAATGTTAAAGTTACGGCTGTCCGGGGTAAGCTAACAGATCATTATAATCCTAAAACGAAGACTGTAAACTTGAGTGAGAGTGTATATCACGAAAGAAATGCTGCTGCTGCCGCTGTTGCTGCCCATGAATGTGGTCATGCCGTACAACACGCCCAAAGCTATGATTGGTTGCAGTTTCGTTCGCTTTTGGTCCCAGTTGTAAGCGTGGCTTCACAAATGTCTATGTACATTATTTTTGGTGGATTTGTGTTAGGTCTTGGTTCTGCAATGGGTTATAATCTAGCTGTTGCAGGAGTTGTTCTGTTTGGGTTGGGCACTTTGTTCAGCTTTGTTACACTGCCAGTTGAGTATGACGCAAGCAGGCGTGCATTGGCTTGGTTACAACGCAAAAACATGGTAAATCAACGCGAATATGCCATGTCAAAAGACGCCTTAAATTGGGCGGCAAGAACCTACGTTGTTGCTGCAATAGGCTCACTAGCTACTCTCGTTTATTTTGCTCTTAGCGTGGCAAGTGGTTCTAGGCGTTAAATGCTGATTTGACGATCAATTTGTTGGTGCAGAGAGATGAAGGTTTCTGTTCTTGAAACCCCCTCAATTGATTGAATTTTATGATTGAGTAACTGCATTAAATGCTCGTTATTTTTACACAAAATTTTAATTAAAATGCTCCAGTTTCCTGTGGTATAGTGACACTCTACAACTTCAGTAATTTTCTTCAATTGTGCTACTGCCTCTGGGTTTCGCATAGCTTTATCTAAATACACCCCAATGTATGCGGTTGTGGTATAGCCAAGGGATGCAGGATTTAGCTTTAAATAGCTTCCCGTAATCAGTTTGGCGTCTTCGAGTTTTTTTATTCGTTGGTGTACGGCCGAACCAGATAAATCAAGTTGTCTTGCTATTTCTTGTATGGGTGTCCTTGCGTTCTCCATTAAAACACGCAATATGGCTTTGTCTATGCCGTCTAACGAAATTTGTTTGTCTTCTTTTTTCAATACCTTTATATTGGGAGTATAAATCTAGTAAACTATTTTAGAAGAAAATAAGTATGAAGTATAAACTGTTACAAATATGGGGGGTGCTTTTTTGCGGAAGCGCTGTTGTTCTAGGTGCTTTTGGTGCACATTTATTATCGGATTTGTTATCTTCAGATGCCCTTCAATCTTTTGAAGTAGGTGTGCGTTATCAGTTTTTTCATGGATTGGCACTACTTTACTTGAGCCTTTCCCAAGATTCAAAAAAGGGTATGACTACAACTGCTCTATTCTTTACAGTTGGAACGCTGCTATTTTCTATCTCTATTTATTTATTATCCTTATCAACTATGTATGGTGATACAGGTCTGCCAGCTATTTTGGGCCCAGTAACCCCTATAGGTGGGTTGTTGCTTATACTAGGGTGGGTAAATTTGCTTGTTGGGTATGTGCGAACCTGAGCTAGCGCTTGTTTGCCTTTGCTATATAATCGTCCAAAGCCTTAGTCATGGATGGATTTTCGGCTGTAGGCGCCAAGATATCTATGCGTAAATTTTTATCTAAAGCGGCTTTTTTTGTTGAGTTTCCAAACACCGCAATACGGGTGTCTTTTTGCTCAAAATCAGCAAAATTATGAAACAATGACTCTATTCCAGAGGGACTAAAAAACACTAAAATATTGTAATAAACGTTTCTCAAATCAGATAAATCACTGATTACAGTTTTGTAAAAAACACCTTTCGTCCAGTTGATGCCAGTCGCGTCTAGCTTTTCAGGAATGCTTGCTTTTAACCTATCAGAGCAAGGCAGGAGGAAAGATTCGTCTTTGTATTTAACAGCTTCTTTTAACAACTCATCTAGCGTACGCTTTCCAACATAGATTTTACGCTTGCGATACACCACGTATTTTTGCAGGTAGTATGCAACGGCTTCAGATTGACAAAAATAACGCATGGTACTAGGCACTGAGTAGCGTAATTCCTCTGCCAAACGAAAAAAGTGATCAACAGCATTTCGACTTGTGAAAATAATAGCACTAAACTTAGTGATATCAATTTTTTGTAAACGAATTTCCCTAGATGACACTCCTTCAACATGAATAAAAGGTCTAAAGTCTATAGTAACCTTTCGCCTTTCAATAAGTTGGTTGTATGGAGAATTTTCAATTGAGGGCGCAGGTTGAGAAACCAAAATGGTTTTTACTTTCGCCGGTTTTGTCAAAACTTGAGTATTTGTGATGCTAGCCATATAGGGGCAATTTCAGAGGCGCAAATATACAAAATAATATAGACGGGCATAGCTTTGAGTTGTCTAAAATATAGTTTGAGTGTATTTAGGTGGATAATCAACAATGTAATAGCATAGCTTGCGGTAAAAATAATGGAAGGTATTTCACCAACACCTATGAATGCGAATCCGAAGAGCAAACACCCATAAAAGAAGGACATTTTTTCTTTGTTTAGTGTGCGTACATAAAATAACCTAAGGAGTGCTTCTTGTTTATTGAAAAACGACATAAAACCACTTTCAAGAAATACCCTTAGCATCCAAAAAACCATGAAACTGCCAGCATAATACAATACTTCGCCTTTAAAACTTGAAATGTAAAAACTCTTATCTTGAAAAATTGTTAGTATTAGCCCAAACACTAAACCTCTAAAAACAAAAGTAAATATTGAAAAAGCACGTGATAGTTTGAAGGGCTTATTAAACTCTTCAGTATGCCCAACTCCTACCCAAAAACACATCATGGAACTAAGGCGCCAGGGATTGACGAGTTTAAGCGCAGCAAATAGCGCCAAAGTCAAAACCAAATAAAGACCATAATAGGTATCGCTAAGTTCTCGCAGTTCATACATAGTACAAAAGTATCTAAATTTTTAAGGGTTATCCACTTATTTAAATGCGTATTTTAGCTGTGTATGAACACAGCAGTTGTAGTCATCCCTACTTATAATGAGTCAGCAAATATTCAAGGCATTATACATGCTGTTATGGATTTGTCTGTTCCTTTTGATGTACTAGTTGTTGATGACAACTCGCCCGATGGAACTTCTAAAATAGTTCAGGGCTTACAGGCAAGGTTTCCCCAGCTTCATTTAGAGGTGCGGCAAAATAAAGAAGGACTCGGACCAGCTTATATTCATGGATTTAAGTGGGCAATGAATAAAGGGTATACCTTTCTTTTTGAGATGGATGCTGACTTTTCCCATCCACCTAAGGCACTTGTGCCCATGGTAGCATTACTACAAGAAGATAAGTCAGATGTAGTCGTGGGATCTAGATACAAAAAAGGGATACGTGTACGCAAATGGCCTTTGAGTAGAATTGTACTTTCTCTTGCAGCATCACTCTATGTTAGAATCATCACTGGTCTGCCTGTTGCCGACCCTACGGCTGGATTTGTAGGGTATAAAACCAAAGCACTCTCGGCGCTTAATTTAGATGAAATCCGATTTAAAGGATATGCCTTTCAAATTGCACTTAAATTTTGGTTGTGGAGAAAAGACTTTCGAATTGTCGAATTCCCCATTACTTTTACCGACAGAACCGCAGGAGACTCAAAAATGAATACTTCTATTATTAGCGAGGCTATATTTGGTATTATTGGCATGAAATGGCGCAGTTTATTTAAAAAACAAACATGAGTAAAATATTAATTAAAGGTGCAAAAGTGGTGAATGAAGGGCGAATAGCATTGCTAGACGTATGTATTGAAGGGGAGCGCATTGCAGCTATTGCAGCTAATATACCCATAACTTCGGATATGGAAGTAATAGACGCGACGGGAAAATTTTTGCTTCCAGGTTGCATAGACGATCAAGTTCATTTTCGTGAGCCTGGTCTTACACATAAAGCCACCATAGGAACAGAATCAAAAGCCTGTTTGGCTGGAGGGATTACCTCTTTTTTAGAAATGCCCAATACCAATCCCCAAACCACCACTGCACAGGCCTATAATGATAAGCTTGACGTGGCTGCCCAAACCTCTTGGGTTAATTATGGTTTCTTGTTTGGTGGTACCAACGACAATCTTGAGGAAATAAAGGCGATTGATCCAAAAATGACACCTGGTCTAAAGTTATTTTTAGGGTCTTCGACTGGAAATATGCTTGTTGATGACCCTGACACGCTTAAAAATATATTTTCAGCCTTTCAACTTCCTATTGCTGTGCACTGTGAAGACGAGCAAACTATCAGAGCAAATCTTGCTGAATACATTGAGAAATATGGCGATGATATTCCCATTGAACACCACCCAAATATTCGCTCTGCGGAGGCGTGTTATTTATCTTCGTCTAAAGCCATAGCATTGGCTAAAGAAACAGGCGCAAGGCTACATGTATTTCATTTGTCAACAGCAAGAGAAACGGCATTATTCCAAAACGATGTGCCCTTAGCTAAAAAGCAAATCACATCTGAAGTGTGTATTCATCATTTGTGGTTTTCAGATGAAGATTATGCACAAAAGGGCACCCATATTAAATGGAATCCCGCTGTTAAATCTGCCTCCGATAGGGCAGGTCTTTGGGAAGCACTCAACGATGATCGTATTGACATTATTGCCACTGACCATGCGCCTCATACCTTAGAAGAAAAAGATCAGGTTTATACGAAAGCACCGTCTGGAGGACCGATGGTGCAGCATGCGCTGGCTGTAATGCTAGAATGCGTAAATCAAGGTAAAATTAGCCTAGAGAAAGTAGTAGAAAAGATGTGTCACAATCCTGCTATTTTATTTTCTATTAAAGAACGTGGCTACATAAAAACGGGTTACTATGCTGATTTGGTTCTTGTTGATATTAACCAAGCGCATACCATTACTCGCGATAATCTTTTATACAAATGTGGATGGTCTCCTTTAGAGGGTACAACATTACGAGGTGCTGTAACCCATACATTCCTAAATGGGCTACTTATGTATGAGCATGGAAATATAAAAGAAGTCAATCATGCCAAACCTTTAAGCTTTACGAGATGAGATTTTTTTTCATAATAGCTGCCTTACTGTTGTTTGCCGCTTGTGCACAAGACAGGATTGCCAAACCCGAACCCCTAATGAGTGAAGAGCAACTTATCGACTTTCACATAGACTTGGCATTGATTAATGCAGCTAATCAACATGCCCAAAGTCACTATGTGCTCTTAGATTCACTTTATAAGTTTCACGGAATAGACAGCCTTACTTTTGTAAAGAACAACATCTACTTCGCTTCAAAACCAAAGCAGTATACACGTATTTTTGAGGTGGTTGAATCGCGGCTAAAAGCAATGGAAGAACAAGATTCAATAGGGCTACCCCAGCTGTCAATTGACAATAAAAATTAGCCCTGTCTTTCGGGTTCGTTAACATAGGTTTATATTTGCTAAAAAATAGTACATGGCATCATTTGTAGAAGAACTTACATGGCGCGGAATGGTGCACGACATCATGCCCGAAACAGATGCAACCCTTGCAAAAGGGATGTCATCTGGATATATTGGGTTTGACCCAACTGCAGATTCGCTTCACATTGGTAGTTTGGTTCAGATCATGATTTTGATGCATTTTCAGCGTTATGGCCATAAACCTTACGCACTTGTGGGTGGCGCAACGGGGATGATTGGAGATCCATCTGGAAAATCTGCCGAGCGGAACCTGCTGGACAATAAAACTCTTGAGCACAACTGCAACGGTATTGAAAAGCAGCTATCAAAATTTTTAGATTTTGATAGCAACAAGCCAAACGGTGCCGTAATGGTCAATAACCTGGATTGGATGGCTTCCTTTAAACTTATTGATTTTGCCCGTGATATTGGCAAGCACCTGACAGTAAATTATATGATGGCAAAAGACTCTGTCAAAAAGCGCCTTGGTGCAGAAGCCAAAGAGGGGATGTCTTTTACAGAGTTTACGTATCAGCTTATTCAGGGCTATGATTTTCTTCACTTATATGAACACCACAACTGCTTACTCCAAATGGGTGGTAGCGATCAATGGGGAAATATTACGACAGGAACGGAACTTATTAGACGTAAGCTTTCTGGCAAAGCCTATGCGCTTACATGCCCATTGATTACCAAATCGGATGGCAGTAAATTTGGGAAAACCGAAGGGGGTAATGTTTGGTTAGATCCTGAAAAAACATCGCCTTATAAGTTTTATCAATATTGGCTTAATGCCTCCGATGCAGATGCTGAAAAATATATCAAGATTTTCACTTTTCTTACTAGAGATGAAATAGACTCTTTAATTGCCGCGCATCGTGATGCCCCTCACCAACGACTGCTCCAGCGAAAACTGGCTCAAGAGGTTACTACTATGGTTCATTCTGCTGAAGATGTAGTACGGGTGGAGCAAGCGGCTCAACTTTTATTTGGTAAGGCCACGACAGACTCACTTAAAACATTAGACGCCCAAACACTATTGGATATTTTTGAAGGCGTTCCTCAAGCTGAAGTAACAGCTGAAAAATTA
>JAQWKF010000118.1 GCA_029247985.1 Flavobacteriaceae bacterium | reverse complement strand
AGTTGCATTTTTTTTACAAAGATAAGGGGATTACTACTTTTTGGCGTAATATGCCCATACGGCTGCCATAGCGATAAAACCAACGCCTATACCAATTAGCGCGCCAATATGGACGACGTGTTTGATAAAGCCAATGCCGATACCTAGCATCAGGCAGCCCACAAAGACTACACCCCCGATGCGGTTTCCAATTTTATTTTTTTCGTTTTCTGTGTTCATGATTTAGGGATATTGAATAACTTAAAATTACAAAAAAATTTGTTTATTTCGATTTTGCGTGTACTTTTGCCCTTGTAATGAAAACAAACACATATTATTCATCTTTCTACTACTTCTATAACGGGAGGTAGCTGGGTGTATAATAGTTTTTACAAACGAATTTAAAACCCTGAGCTAACGTTCGGGGTTTTTTTATGTGCCCGAAGGGCATAAGGATTAAAAAAAAATGGACACAAAAATTGCCATACAAGGAATTAGAGGGTCGTACCATCACGAGGTAGCGGCACAGCTCTTTGGCGCCAGTACGGCACTCGACGAGTGCCTGTCGTTCGATGCTCTTGTTGCAGCGGTTATTTCAGGAACCGTTAGTCATGGCGTTATGGCCTTAGAAAACTCCATTGCAGGTTCTATTATTCCCAACTACGCGCTCATAGACAAACACAACCTTCATATTGTAGATGAAGCCTATATCCGTATCGAGCATCAACTTATGGCACTTCCTGGAACGGATGTTGCTGATATCACAGAAGTAGCTTCTCACCCCATGGCGCTGTTGCAGTGTAAAGACTTCTTTGCCAGCCAACCACATATTAAACTCATTGAAGACGCTGATACCGCTGAAGTAGCACATCGTATTGCTAGTAAACAAATTCGTGGTTTGGCCGCCATTGCTTCCAAAACAGCTGCTGCACTTTACGGACTTGATATTGTTGCGCCTAATATTCACAGCATTGCCAACAATGCCACGCGTTTTGTTGTGGTCAAAACCACACCCAATAGCTCAGAAGATAGTAACAAGGCATCTCTGAAATTTGTGTTAGACCACAAACGGGGAAGCTTGGCAGCAGTGCTCAATGTACTTAGCGACTGCAAACTCAACCTGACCAAGATTCAGTCCATGCCCGTGGTAGAAACCCCTTGGAAATACTCCTTTTTTGTGGATGTTACTTTCGATGAAGCGGCCTTTTATACCAAGACCATTCAACTGCTGGAAATCATGACGGAATCCCTAAAAGTACTAGGAACCTATAAAAACCAACGTATTTCATGAGACCTGCTAATAGATTAAATAGCGTCCAAGAATACTACTTCTCACGCAAGCTTCGTGAGGTGCGTGGACGTATTTCCAATGGACACGATATCATCAATATGGGGATTGGCAGCCCAGATCTACCACCCCCTCCAGCGGCCCTAACCGCCCTTGCGGAAAGTTTATCGCAGCCCACGGCACACAAATACCAAAGTTACCAAGGCACTCCTGCCTTGCGCCAGACCATAGCTACCTACTACCAAGATGCTTTTGGTGTAGCACTAAACCCTGATAATGAGGTACTGCCGCTTATGGGTTCCAAGGAAGGCATCATGCATATTTCCATGGCATTTCTCAATGAAGGCGATGGAGTTCTGATACCAAATCCTGGATACCCGACCTATGCCTCTGTTACCGAGTTGGTGGGTGCTCGAGCCGTACCGTATACCCTTAGCGCAGCAACAGATTGGCTGCCAAATTTGGAGGAACTCGCAACCCAAGATTTATCTGGTGTAAAGCTGATGTGGGTAAACTATCCACATATGCCCACGGGGGCAAAAGCCGATGCAGCATTTTTATCTGAATTGGTGGCTTTTGCCAAAACGCACGATTTACTCATTATCAATGATAATCCCTATGCCAACATTCTAAACGATGCCCCTAACAGCTTGCTTCAGGTGCCCGGTGCCAAGGACGTAGCCTTAGAGTTGCAATCCTTGAGTAAGGCATACAACATGGCAGGTTGGCGTGTGGGCATGGTATGTGGAAGTGCAGTCCATATTCAAGATATTTTAAAGGTAAAAAGCAATATGGATTCGGGTATGTTCTTTGGTCTTCAACAAGGCGCCATAGCTGCCTTGACACAAGGAACAGATTGGTTTTCGGAGCTCAACGCCACCTACCGCAGTAGACGGAAACTTATTTGGGAGCTTGCTACAGCCTTGGGCACCACTTTTGAACGCGATACGGCAGGTATGTTTGTCTGGGCAAAACTTCCTGAAGACGCATTGCATAGTGAAGCTTATATAGACGCTTTGCTGGAGAAACATGATATTTTTATTGCCCCTGGAACTATTTTTGGAACAGCGGGTGAGGGCTATGTCCGTTTTTCACTTTGTGTATCCGAAGCCCGTATCCGAGAAGCCCTAAAACGCATTGCATCATGAACGTAAGTTTTGTAGGTATCGGATTGATGAACGGCTCGTTGTCGTTAGACTTACAGCGCCTATATCCCGATGCAGTCATGCAAGGAATTAGTCGAAAAGAGGCTACGCTAAGTCGTGCAATGGATTTGGGATTGATCCATAAAAAAGGCAGCTTAGACCATTTGCAGGATGCTGATTTGGTCTTTGTATCCATCCCTGTTGAAGCCATTGTTACGGTGTTACCTCGCATTTTAGATGCCATTGGCGAACAAACACTTGTTGTGGATTTTGGCTCTACCAAAGCTGCTATTTGTGACGCAGTACAAAGCCATCACAGACGCACCCAATTTTTGGCAGCACACCCCATTGCGGGAACAGAGTACTCAGGTCCCGATGCCGCTGTACCAGAGCTTTACAAAGGAAAAACGATTATGTTGTGCGAGACTGCGAGTACCCGTATTGAGCTATTAGACAAGGCAAAAAAATTATTTGGTCAGTTGGAAATGAATATTCGTGAGATGGATCCTGTGGAACACGACAAGCACATTGCTTATGTGTCGCATCTCTCGCATATCACTTCCTTTATGCTTGGCAAAACCGTGTTGGAAAAAGAAACCGACGAACAAAATATCTTTGATATGGCTGGCAGTGGATTTGCGTCTACGGTACGTTTGGCCAAGAGTTCACCCGAAATGTGGATGCCCATATTTGCTCAAAATAAACGCAACGTTTTGGAAGCACTAACGGAATACATCTCAAACCTGAACGCATTCAAGGACAAACTGGCGGCAGATGCTCACGAGGAACTGCTAGCGGAAATGAAAGAAATCAATAAGATAAAATCAATTTTAGAACACAAATAAATACACCCATGGAAAACAATCCAAAAATGCGTCAATGGCTTAATAATTTTGAGCTAGACCACCCTTTAGTAATCGCAGGACCTTGTAGTGCTGAAACCGAAGAGCAAGTGCTTAAAATTGCACATCAACTCAAAGACACCGATGTTACTGCATATCGCGCA
>JAQWKF010000112.1 GCA_029247985.1 Flavobacteriaceae bacterium | reverse complement strand
GCTGCGCCAGCACCTGCAAATATAAAATCGTAATCCAGCTCCTTTTCCACCTCGCCAAACGTACAAAATATGCCGATTAAGCACAAAGAATTAAGTTTTCAATCTGTTATATTTGCAGCATGTTTGAATCTATTCTTAATTTCTTTGAAAGCACCCCTCCCATTTTAGGTGCACTCTACGCTACGCTTTTCACATGGGGCCTCACCGCATTTGGCGCATCTTTTGTTTTTTTATTTAAGACAATGAATCGATCCGTTCTTGATGGTATGCTCGGCTTCACGGGAGGTGTAATGGTGGCAGCAAGTTTTTGGAGCTTGTTGGCTCCTGGGATTGATATGAGTCCGGGGACCGGTTTTATAAAGGTCATACCAGCTGCTGTTGGATTTACGTTTGGCGCATTATTTATTTTTGGACTGGACAAGGTCTTACCACACTTGCATATTAACTTTAAAGAGTCAGAAGGGATCAAAACGCCATGGCATCGTACTACACTTATGGTTTTGGCCATCACCCTTCACAACATTCCAGAGGGATTGGCTGTGGGCGTATTGTTTGGTGGTGTTGCCGCTGGACTACCCGAGGCATCTATTGCTGGTGCTGTTGTTTTGGCCATTGGGATTGGCATTCAAAATTTTCCAGAGGGGATTGCGGTTTCTATGCCCATGCGTCGGTTGGGACTTAGCAGACGAAAAAGCTTTTTTTATGGACAGGCCTCTGCCATTGTGGAGCCTATTGCCGCTGTAATTGGTGCTTTTGCGGTTACTTTTTTCACGCCCATTTTGCCTTATGCACTAGCTTTTGCAGCTGGAGCCATGATTTTTGTTGTAGTAGAGGAGGTAATTCCTGAAACCCAACAAGACAAGTACACAGATATTGCGGCCTTGGGCTTTATAGGCGGGTTTGTAGTGATGATGACCTTAGATGTCGCTTTGGGATAGTAATTCTTGCTGCGGTCATGTATCTTTACCACAAAATAAATGCCCCCTTTTATATTTATGCCTACATATAATAAGACAATTAGTGTATTTTTTGTTTTTGTTTTCTGTTACTCAGGCATGCGCCCAACGTTCCCTCTTTTTAATTACGTCATAAATTACGATTACATCGCGGAAGTACTGTGTATCAATAAGGAAAAAGAAATATTGCAGTGCAACGGTACGTGCCAACTGACCAAAGAAATTTTAGAAAATGAACCTACAGGCACATCCGAATACCCACAGCCAAGCTTTGAAAAATTCCCCACCCTTTTTTTAGAAAAGCGGTCATCATTGAGATTCAAACAACTGTCATGTACTTCACAGTTAGTTTTCTATAATCCTTTGAACCTTTATAACAACGATCTTAGCAAGCCCCTTTTACCCCCTCCCCAAGTTGTGATGTGTATTTAGCACCATACCTAGTGTATGGCCTCAAAAAAACAAAAACAAACGCAACACAAATTCAATGAAAAAATTATTTTTCCCTTTTATAGGGACTCTATTACTATGCCCATTGCTTTGGGCACAACAAACTAAAGTAAGTGCTTCGCGTCCCGACGGGCATGCCCCCATACATATTATGGGAGATCACTTGCACGCAAAAGGAGAACTTATGTTCTCGTATCGACTAATGACTATGCAAATGCAGGGACTGCTTTTATCATCCTCAGCGGTAGAAAACAACGAGGTTTTTAAAGATTACATGGCAGCTCCACAGAATATGACCATGCATATGCACATGCTTGGGATTATGTATGCGCCATCAGATAAGCTAACCATGATGCTAATGGGGAATTATACGGCTAATGACATGCAATTAGAAACCAAAATGAACATGTCTTTTGAGACACGATCAAAGGGCTTTGGCGATGTGTCGCTATCGGGCTTAATTCATTTGGCAAAGTTTAAGAGGCAAAAAGCCCATGCCACCCTTGGTTTTTCTATTCCAACAGGAAGCCTTAATCAGCGAGGGAGTACTCCTATGAATTCCGATAGTAGGCTTGCTTATCCCATGCAATTGGGAAGTGGAACTTGGGATCCGTATGTTGGAGTTACTTATTTGGGACAGTCTGACAAAACCTCTTGGGGACTACAAACGGTATTTAAGTCTCGATTGGGCACTAACTCAGAAGGATATGCATTAGGTAATACATGGAATCTTACAGGTTGGTATGCGGTAAAGGTCAACAAAAACCTAAGCCTTTCGGGAACTCTGTATTATACGTATAGTGGGCGTATTTCAGGTAAAGACGCTCAACTTAACCCCATGATGATGCCGTTATTTGACACTAAAAATTCAGGCAGAAAGCAAGTGGATCTAGGGATTGGAAGCAACTATTTTATTTCGGAAGGATCGCTAAAAAATTTGCGTTTTGCTTTTGAAGTAAAACTTCCCCTAAGTCAAAGGATTGAGGGTATCCAAATGAAACACAATTGGTGTGGCATGTTAGGTTTGCAATATGCATTTGCTGGTCACTAGTTTGGTAAAATGTATTGTATGAAAGAGTGGCAAATCGAATTTCGGTTTGCCATTTTTTTTCAATTGCAACAATTGGAAGCACAACCTGAGGATGTTTTTTTTCGGGGTCTAAATTTTTGCACTAAAAAATAAATAGCCCAAAGTACAGCTGCAATGATAATTACGTGTTCCATAATTAACTACTAAAGTATTGAAATGTTGCCAATGCACCAAGATAGGCGATTACTGTCATGACTACAAGTTGGACAGCAGGCCAACGCCAGCTGTTGGTTTCTTTTCGCACAATGGCTAGGGTACTCATACATTGCATAGCAAAGGCATAGAACACCATAAGCGACAAGCCAGAAGCAAGGTTAAAAACGGGTGTTCCATCGGAATAGGTTTCAGCAGACATGCGATTTTTAATGGTTTCTTCTTCCGAATCGCCTACATTATAAATGGTAGCAAGAGTTCCCACAAAGACTTCACGCGCAGCAAAAGAACTGACAATGGCAATGCCAATTTTCCAATCGTAGCCCAGCGGGCGAATTATAGGCTCAATACCTTTTCCTATATATCCTAAGTAGGAATGTTCAAGTTTGTAGGCACTTAATTTTTGTTCAAAATTAGCCTCTGTAACCGCTGCTTGGGCAGCGACTATTTCAGGGGCATTTTTAAAAGTAGCACCTGGGCCATTTGAAGCCATTACCCAAAGTAAAATGGATATTGCTAAAATGATTTTACCTGCTTCAAGTACAAAGGACTTTGTCTTTTCAACTATGGTAATGACCACATTCTTCAACAGGGGAATGCGGTAGTTTGGCATTTCTAC
>JAQWKF010000106.1 GCA_029247985.1 Flavobacteriaceae bacterium | reverse complement strand
GGAGGTTATTAGGAAGGAGGCCCGTCTCGACACCTTGCTTTCATTGGATTTAAATGCCATTGCTCCTGTTACCTACAAAGCTCAAACACTCAATTTCTTTAAGCTAAACGAATACATCAAGCAAGAACGTGAAAACGGAAGCCCGCTTATTAACAGTCACCTATTGGTGCGACACAAGCGTTGGTCACTTCCCATATCTGCTTTTATTCTAACCCTTATTGCAGTGGCGGTAGCCTCTTTTAAGAAACGTGGCGGTATGGGGATAAATTTAGCCATGGGCATCATATTGGCTTTCCTCTATATCTTTTTTGACAAAATATTTGAAGTCATGGTTGAGAAATCTAATTTCACCCCGTGGTTAGCTGCTTGGATTCCCAATGCGCTATTTGCTGTACTCTCTATTTATTTATTGCGTCATGCAAAGAGATAAGTTGTTTAGCACGCTTCACTTTCACTTTATCGTGGTCATTTTTGGATTCACTGCCATTTTAGGTGCCTTGATAAGTGTTTCGGCCATTCCCTTGGTTTGGTACCGGATGACATTGGCCACTATAGGTTTGGGTATGGTGCTTTGGGTGCGCAAGCATAATTTTCGCCTAAACAAAACCATCGCTTGGGTAGCAATTGCAAGTGGTGTACTTATTGCATTTCACTGGATTACATTTTTTGGTTCTGTTAAAGTCTCAAATGTTTCTATAACCTTATCGGTCCTTTCTTCTGGCGCTTTTTTAACGTCCTTACTTGAGCCCATTTTCTATAAACGAAAAATCATTGGTTATGAAGTATTTTTTGGGCTACTGGTCATTCTTGGTTTGGTCTTAGTTCTCGGTACTGGAACCACACATGTTAAAGGGTTTCTTTATGCAGGTATTTCAACTGTACTAGCTGTTTTGTTTACGTTGCTCAACGGTAAGTACGTTTCCAAAACAGATCCTTATGTATTGTCGTTTTACGAGCTCTTTGTGGGGGCTCTGGTGGTTACGTTAGTTTTGGCTTTTCAAGGAGCTTTTACTGCTGCCTTTTTCGTTATTTCTACACAGGACATCTTATGGCTTTCCATATTAGCATTTGTGTGTACTTCCTATGCTTTTGTAGTCTCTATAGTTGTAATGCGCCACCTAACACCATATTCTATTATGCTTGGGATTAACATGGAGCCCGTGTATGGTATTGCCTTGGCCTATGCTATTTTTGGAGAAAAGGAAGTGATGCATACGGGTTTTTATATCGGATTAGCTTGTATACTTACTGCGGTCTTGGCAAACGGTATTTATAAATTAAGAAGAACAAAAAAAACAACTCATTCCCTTGCTCGGAATCCAAAATAAGTATATTTGTTTTGCATTAAAATCTCAATATGGAGTATTTAGACTTTGAAGAACCCATTAAGGAATTAGAAGACCAATTGCTCAAGTGTCAAGTGATTGGCAACGACAGTGAAGTTGATGTTACCGAAGCTTGCAAAAACATCCAAGATCGTTTGGTCGAGCTCAAAAAAGAGATTTACACCAACCTAACCCCTTGGCAGCGTGTACAGGTTTCAAGACACCCTTCAAGACCTTATACCCTTGACTATATTGAGGCACTTACGCAAGGCACCTTTTTAGAGCTTCACGGCGACAGAACGGTCAAAGATGACAAAGCCATGATAGGTGGTTTAGGCAAGATTGGAGATCAAAGCTTTATGTTTATTGGTCAGCAGAAGGGATACAATACCAAAACTCGCCAATACCGCAACTTTGGTATGGCAAACCCAGAGGGCTATCGCAAGGCACTGCGTTTGATGAAATCTGCCGAAAAATTCAATGTTCCTGTTGTTTGTCTTATAGATACGCCTGGCGCATACCCAGGACTAGAAGCAGAGGAGCGCGGACAAGGTGAAGCCATTGCTCGCAACATACTGGAAATGTCTAGACTAAAGACACCTATTATCGTAATGGTTATTGGTGAGGGTGCTTCTGGAGGTGCTTTAGGTATAGGCGTAGGCGATCGCATATTTATGCTAGAAAATACGTGGTATTCTGTTATTTCTCCAGAGTC
Source organism: Flavobacteriaceae bacterium (assembly GCA_029247985.1). GTDB lineage: Bacteria > Bacteroidota > Bacteroidia > Flavobacteriales > Flavobacteriaceae > UBA7446. The sequence continues at coordinate 2,329 of JAQWKF010000106.1, read as the reverse complement.
ATGTTCTTCCATTTTATGGCGTAGCTGGGAATACAAAGAGCAAGCTGCTGAAGCATTAAAGCTAACGGCCAAAGACATGAAACGTCAAAAGCTTATTGATACCATCGTCAAGGAACCACTTGGTGGTGCTCACACCAATCGTGAAGCCATGTTTGATACGGTTCGCAAAACCATTTGTAAGACCTATAAGGAGTTACAAGAATTACCAACCGACGTTTTGGTGCAAGAACGCATGGACAAGTTTTTTGCCATGGGCGTTTATGACGAATAATGTTTGGCTTTTGAACAATTTCAAGTGGGTTATCAACTACCTAATTGTTCGTTAGTTTTTTACTTTTTCTAAAATTTTATACCACCATTTGTGTAGTTTAGTGTCATGGAAAAAAAGAACCCTATGCCGTCTATAGTATCGCCTTCCACAGTAGTTCCGCTGGAACGTGGAAAGCTGCCGCCACAGGTAATTGACTTCGAAGAAGTTGTTCTTGGAGCCATGATGATTGACAAAAAAGGCGTAGATGAAGTTATTGATATCTTGCAGCCCGAAGCCTTTTATCGCGAGGCACATCAGCATATTTTTTCCGCAATGGTCAAGCTTTTTGAAAATTCAGAGCCCATTGACCTTTTGACTGTATCGGCTCAATTAAAAAAAGATCAGAAGCTAAACCAAGTTGGAGGAGACTTTTACCTTATCCAGCTTTCTAAAAAAGTATCTTCTTCTGCACATATTGAGTATCACGCACGGATCATCCTTCAGAAATTCATTCAACGCAGCTTAATTAAAATTTCAAGTGAAATTATAGAGGAGGCTTACGACGAAACCAAAGACGTTTTTGACATGCTCGACAAGGCAGAGTCCAAACTCTATGATGTGAGTCAGGGGAATCTAAAGACGTCTACTGTGAGTGCACAAAGTTTGGTTATACAAGCCAAGAAAAAAATTGAAGAAATTGCCAACCAAGAAGGAATGAGTGGTGTACCTTCTGGCTTTCACGCCGTTGATAAACTAACCTCTGGCTGGCAAAATAGCGATTTGATCATTGTTGCTGCCCGTCCTGGTATGGGAAAAACAGCCTTTACCTTATCCATGGCACGAAACATTGCCGTAGACCAAAATATTCCCGTTGCTTTTTTCTCCCTAGAGATGTCTTCTGTACAACTAATAACACGTCTTATTTCATCTGAAACAGGGCTTAGTTCAGAAAAGCTCCGAACTGGAAAAATGGAAGACCACGAGTGGAAACAACTCAATGTAAAGGTTTCTGATTTGGAAAAAGCCCCGCTTTATATTGACGATACTCCTTCGTTGTCCATTTTCGATCTTCGTGCAAAAGCCCGACGTCTTTCTTCGCAATATGGCATTCGCCTTATTATGATAGATTATTTACAGTTAATGACGCCTGGTGGAAGCAGTAAGGCTGGAAACCGAGAGCAGGAAATTTCGACCATTTCACGAAACTTAAAGGCACTTGCAAAGGAATTGGAGATCCCTGTTATTGCGTTGTCACAATTGTCTCGTGCAGTAGAAACTCGAGGAGGTAGCAAGCGTCCGCAAATTTCTGACTTGCGTGAGTCTGGTGCTATTGAGCAAGATGCGGATTTGGTTACCTTTATCTACAGGCCTGAATATTATAAAATTGACGAATGGGATGACGAGGAGCGTTCACCTGCGGCGGGACAGGCAGAGTTTATTGTTGCAAAACACCGAAATGGTGGATTGGACAGCATACGCCTTAAGTTTATTGGAAACCTCGGTAAGTTTGACAATTTAGATCAGTTCGATGCTCCCATTGAGTTTCAATCCAAAATAAATGCAGGGGACGAACCCTTTGAGGCACCGCGTACAAGTCCAGACGAAGCGTTTGGAACTGACGACGATGATATGCCGTTCTAGCTTATCGCGTTATTTTACTTTATCGACAACTGCCTTAAAAGCATCAGGGTGGTTCATGGCCAAGTCAGCCAATACCTTGCGGTTTAGTGCAATGTTGTGTGCACTTACCTTACCCATAAATTGTGAATAGGACATACCGTGTAATCTGGCACCAGCGTTGATACGTGTGATCCACAAAGCACGAAAGCTGCGCTTTTTGTTTCTGCGATCGCGATATGCATAGAGCATTGCTTTATCAACAGCGTTTTTGGCAACTGTCCAAACGTTTTTTCTACGACCAAAGTATCCTTTGGCTTGTTTTAAAATTTTCTTTCTTCTTGCGCGTGATGCAACAGCATTTACTGATCTTGGCATAATGTAGTGTTGGTGAAGCAGGCGGAGAATCTCACTTTTAAAGCCGACTTCAGGTTATTATTATTTTAAACGAAGTTGTTCCTT
>JAQWKF010000092.1 GCA_029247985.1 Flavobacteriaceae bacterium | reverse complement strand
CAACAGCAAAACGTGTTCGTCTAATATGGGAAGACTGTAGGTTCGTGCATTAAAATGAAAGGTTGCGCTTCCGCGAAAACAAAAATGAAATTGAATCAAACTGGCATCAACATGACGAACAACGTGTTGTTTTTTATCGGTTCCGTTTTCATAAGTAAGGACGTCAAAACCCGCCTCAATGGTTTGGTCAATAACAGGACGTAAAGCGTTATTTTCTGTATTCATTGCTTCCTTTTGTTTTACTTCTGTGGAACAAACATACAAAGAAAAAATAGCAATTTCTCTGTGAACGGCCGAGCCCTAATAGCGTTAGAAAAAGTACTTTTAGCGGTATTTTTTGTCTTGGCTGTGCGTTATTTTTGCTGTGCAACTAAAAATCAAATATGCCGACAAGGGATAATTTCTATTGTATTGGTGTTAGTTATAAAAAAGCAGATGCGGCACTACGTGGCCGTTTTAGCATAACTTCAAAAGCAATCCCCTTTTTATTGGATGATGCCAAAAGTAAAGGAATTGATTCTTTGGTTTTAAGCTCAACATGTAACAGAACAGAAATATATGCTCAAGCGCCTAACTGCGACGTGCTTGTTGAGTTGCTTTGCAAGCATTCAGAAGGCACAATTGAAGACTTTCAAATAGCAGGAAACACCTACGAAGGTGCCGAAGCTATTTCGCATTTATTTTTTGTAGGAACTGGCCTTGACAGTCAAATATTAGGTGACTTTGAAATCATTTCACAGCTTAAAAAAAGTTTTAAACTTTCTAAAAAAACCAACATGCTCAGTCCGTATATGGAACGTATGTTTAACGCTGTGCTAAACGCGAGTAAACGCATTAAAACAGAAACAGAATTATCTTCTGGGGCAACTTCCGTCTCCTACGTTTCCGTGCGCTATATGCTAGACACCATTTCCAACTTAGACAATAAAAATATCGTGTTGTTTGGGTTGGGGAAAATTGGTCGTAATACCTGTGAAAATCTTGTCAAGCATACCAAAAACACCAGTATCACACTTATCAATAGAACACGCGAGCGTGCAGAACAATTGGCAGGAAAATTTAATGTAGAAGTAAAAGACTATGCTGATCTCCCTGTTGAAATTCGCAAAGCCGATGTGCTTGTTGTAGCTACTGGTGCCGAAAAGCCTACTATTGCTAGGTCGCTAATTCATACCGATAAACCGCTGCTCATTTTAGATCTATCTATGCCCAAAAACGTGAATCCCAATGTGCTGGAACTTCCAAACGTTTCGCTGCTTCACTTGGACGAGCTATCCAAAATGTCAGATAAGACGCTGTTGGAACGAAAAAAGCACGTGCCACACGCTAAAGAAATCATTGCCCAATCCATAGAAGAATTTAATCAGTGGCTTGAAACGCGCAAGTTTACTCCTGCGCTTATCGCCGTTAAAAAACTGATGGAAGACATTCAACTGCAAGAATTGGAAGCCCATCGTAAAAATAATCCGTCGCTTGATACTGATAGTGCCTTGGCGGTTTCAGATCGTCTTATCCAAAAATTAACCAACCGAATGGCAACGCACTTACGCACGAGTGAAAACGCTGGCGAAAGTGTCAAGGCATTAAAAACACTATTCAATGTAACCGCCGATGAATGAAATTATCCGGATAGGAACGCGGGGTAGTGCGCTGGCACTCTGGCAAGCTCGACAAGTACAAAACATGCTCAAGACTCTTAGCCTAAAAAGCGAACTTGTGCCTATTTCTTCTAGTGGCGATAAAGAATTACAAAAACCCCTCTATGAAATGGGGGTACAAGGAATTTTTACGAAAGAGTTGGATGTCGCTCTTTTAGAGGGTCAAATAGATGTTGCCGTTCACAGCATGAAAGACGTGCCAACACAACTTCCAAAAGGTATAGCTCCAGCATTTATTCCAAAACGTGGCCCCGTAGCTGACGTTTTTATTTCCAAAGACGAAGCTTGGGAAGACAGTAAAAGTATTGTGGCAACGAGTAGTCTCCGGCGTGCTGCGCAATGGATGTATAAATATCCACACCACAGCACTATTGACATTAGAGGAAATGTTCCCACACGTCTCAAAAAACTAGAAACCTTGGGCTGTCAAGGCACCATAATGGCTATAGCTGGTCTGATGCGACTCGAAATGCTTCCAAAAAAACATACGGTTTTAGACTGGATGATTCCAGCACCTGCCCAAGGAGCTTTATTAGTTACTGCATTGACATCTAATAAGGACCTAATGAAAAAGGTGTCTCTTTTAAATGACGATGAAACAGCCTTTTGTGTGGCACAAGAACGAATCTTCTTGCGCAAGCTAGAAGGCGGTTGTACAGCCCCCATAGGAGCTCTGGCAAAAATGAAAGATGGCCAAGTTCATTTCGTTGGAAGTATTACACAAAAAGACGGAAAGCAACAGTTGGTATTTGATGAGTATATGCCTGTTGAAAAAGCCCATGACATTGGTTCTATTGCTGCCAAAGAACTCTTATCACGGGGCGCTAAAGCGATGCTACATGAATAAGCCCTTAATCTTATCGACCAAAAAGTTAGATGTCGGTTTGCGTGAGCGTATCGTTCAAAATGGTCTTGCTTATATGGAATACGATGCTATACATGTCAAGCCCGTGCCTTTTGAAATGCCTGCTCTTACAGATTATATAATTTTCAGCAGTAAGAATGCTGTGAAAACGGTATTAAAAAATGGATCTCCCTTAGCAAATGCACAAGTGCTATGTGTTGGAGAACAATCAAAAGCGTTGCTTTTTAAAAATGGCATAAAAACGATGAAAACAGCGAAAAACATGGAAGAATTAGTCCTTTTTATTCAAAAATTGGCTAAAAATGCCTCTTTTTTACATTTTTGTGGAAATCGAAGATTACCTCTTTTAGCGATAAAAATGGCTGCATTGAAAGCCAATTTTAAAGAAATTGTGGTTTATGATACCACACTTAATGTCAAAAAAATAAATGCAGTGCCAGACGCTATCCTTTTTTACAGCCCTAGTGGCGTAGAGAGCTATACAGACCAGAACGCAATTGGTAATAGCAGTTGTTTTTGTATTGGCAAAACCACTGCCAAAGTACTTCCTATGCATCCAAAAGACTTGATCGTTTTGGATAACCCAAGTATAAAAACCTTGGTGGCTAAAGCCATTCAACACCTAAAAAAACACCAGCATGCTTAAGAACGATATTTTTTTGCGAGCACTAGAAGGCGAAGCCCTAGACAGACCACCCGTTTGGATGATGCGTCAAGCAGGGCGTTATCTTCCTGACTTTATGAAGCTAAAGGCCAAGTATGATTTCTTTACACGTTGTCAAACGCCAGAGCTTGCAGCAGCAATTACTGTGATGCCTATTGACCAAGTGGGAACAGACGCAGCCATCTTATTTTCTGATATTTTGGTCATTCCGCAAGCCATGGATATCACTGTTGAAATGAAAAACGGAGTTGGGCCTTGGTTGCCAAACCCCGTGCGTACCGCAGAAGACCTAGCGAAAGTAATCGTGCCTGACGTTGAAGATCGTTTACACTATGTTATGGAAGCCATTAAGCAAACCAAAATATTGTTGGACGATAGGGTTCCGCTGATTGGTTTTGCCGGATCGCCATGGACCATTTTGTGTTATGCCGTTCAAGGACAAGGGTCTAAAAACTTCGATCTAGCCAAAGGGTTTTGCTTTTCTCAACCCGCCTTGGCGCATGAACTACTTCAAAAAATTACAGATACTACCATTGCCTACCTAAAAGCAAAAGTTCGTGCAGGTGTAGACGCTGTGCAACTTTTCGATTCATGGGGTGGCATGCTAGGTGAAGAAGACTATCAAACCTTTTCGTGGCAATACATGCAACAGATTATTGATGCACTTAAAGATGAGACTAAAGTAATTGCATTTGCCAAAGGCTGTTGGTATGCACTTCCAATTATGGCACGTTCTGGCGCTCACGCACTAGGCGTAGATTGGACGTGTTCTGCGCGCAATGCGCGTTATCTGTCCGGTGGGCAAATTCCCCTGCAAGGAAATTTTGATCCCTCTCGTTTATTATCTCCTATTCCAGAAATTGAAAAGCTGGCACATAAAATGGTAAGCGAATTTGGCACGCAAAACTACATTGCAAACCTTGGTCACGGCATACTGCCCAACGTTCCTGTAGACCACGCCAAGGCATTTGTTAACGCAATTAAATCCTACAACTCCTAAATCTATACATTATGAAATCCCAATTCTCTACCTATATAAAAACCCTGCAAGACAATATAACCGCTGGTCTTGAACAAGAAGACGGCAAGGCCCAATTTCAAGAAGATGTTTGGCAACGACCCGGTGGCGGTGGCGGAAGAACACGTGTCATTGAGCATGGTGCTGTTTTTGAAAAAGGAGGCGTAAATATTTCAGAAGTGTTTGGCAAATTACCCGAGTCCATGCAAAAGCAACTAGGTGTTTCACACAGTGATTTTTTTGCTTGTGGTATTAGTTTAGTCCTACACCCTAAAAATCCAATGGTGCCAACGGTACACGCCAACTTTAGATACTTTGAGCTTTATGATGAAAATAACGCGGTTGTTGATCAATGGTTTGGTGGAGGTCTCGACCTAACACCCTATTATCTTTTTGAAGAAGACGCAACCCACTTTCACCAAGTTTGTAAAACCGTTTGTGACAAGCATGATGCACACTTTTACACAGACTACAAGCAAAAATGCGATGCCTATTTTTGGAATCATCACCGCGATGAAGCAAGAGGAATAGGCGGTTTGTTTTTTGACTATTGTCGCCCTGACGACACCCACAATTTAGAAAAGTGGTATGCTTTTGTAACAGACATGGGCAATGCTTTTTTAACTGCGTATTTGCCCATTGTCCAGAAACGTAAAACACACTCTTTTTCCAAATCACAACGTCAATGGCAAGAGTTAAGACGTGGGCGATATGTTGAATTTAATCTTGTCCACGACAAAGGAACCTTGTTTGGGCTTAAAACCAAAGGGCGCATAGAAAGCATCTTAATGAGTTTGCCCCCAACGGTTCAGTGGGCATATGACCACCAGCCAGAAAAAGATTCGGAAGAAGCAAAATTATTAACTGTTCTAAAAAAACCCATAGATTGGGTCTAAACTATGATGTATCCTCTTTATAGAAATCGACGCCTCCGCGCAAGCGCTGCCATGCGAGACCTGGTGCGTGAAACAAGTCTTTCAGCAAATGATTTTATCGTGCCCATGTTTATTGTGGAAGGTTCAAAAACCAAAACAGAAATTCCGTCTATGCCCGACTATTATAGGTTTAGTCTTGACCTTGCCACGGCAGAGGCAAAACGACTTTATGATTTGGGTGTAAAGGGGATACTTCTTTTTGTTAAGGTTGATGATGCGCAAAAAGACAATACAGGTGCTGCCGCTTTAAACCCTGATGGCTTGATGCAGCGCAGCATTCGTGCGATTAAAAAAGCTGTTCCTAAACTTCTTGTTGCCACCGATGTTGCCCTCGATCCTTTTTCTAGCTTTGGACACGACGGTATTGTAAAAGAGGATAAAATTCTGAATGATGCAACAGTAGCGGTCTTATCGAAAATGGCGCTTAGTCACGCTGAATGTGGTGCCGATATGCTTGCTCCTAGCGACATGATGGACGGCCGCGTTTTGAGCATACGTCAAGCACTTGAAAAAGCAGGCTATGTAAATACGGCGATTATGAGCTACAGTGCCAAATACGCCTCTGCCTTTTATGGTCCTTTTCGAGATGCGCTGGATTCTGCGCCAGGTTTTGGCGACAAAAAAACCTATCAAATGGATTTTGCAAATCGCAAAGAAGCCATTACTGAAACAATTCGCGATATTGAAGAAGGTGCAGATATTGTAATGGTAAAACCAGGGATGCCATATTTGGATATTGTCCGTGACCTAGCCAATGAAGTACAGGTTCCTATTGCTGTTTATCAAGTAAGTGGTGAGTACGCCATGCTAAAGGCCGCGGCGGAAAAAGGATTACTTGACCACGACAGTGTAATGATGGAGCAGCTCGTAGCCTTTAAGCGCGCAGGAGCTTCCATCATTGTTTCCTATCACGCAGAGCGTGCCATATCCTTATTGTAAAAGCAGATGTACAAATTTTTGTACTTTGCTGAAAAATATCCATGAAAAAACTCGCCTCATTTTTAAAAGGACTTATTATTGTTTTGGTAATATTAGTAGCAGGCCTCTATATTTCAGGCTATGGCTACTTGATTGAGTTAGGAGCTAAAGTTGTTGAGATTGGAAGAACCTCCGCTGGCTTGGAAGACTATGTTTATTTCGATTCTCGTCCGATTGCCAAAAGCGACAATTCCCAAGCATGGCCCTTGCACGCCGATTATAACTCCGTCCCTGCAACAAACAACCTTCAAAAACTTCACCAAGACCTCGAAACCGCTGCGTTTCTCGTGATCAAAAATGATTCGATTTGGCACGAGCAATATTTCGAAACCTTTGGAAAGGACAGTAAAACCAACTCTTTTTCTATGGTCAAAACAATCGTGTCGGCTAGTCTAGCCAAAGCCATTGAAGAAGGAGACGTAAAGAGCTTTGACCAAAAAGCAAAAGACTTTCTCACGTGGTTAAAAGGCCCTTATGCTGATTCATTAACGGTAGGAAATTTGGCCACCATGTCCTCGGGTCTAAAGTGGAAAGAAGATTATGAGAATTTACTTACCATCACGCCCCGCACGTACATAACTCAAGATATCGTTGGTGTGATGAAAACGCTTCCTATTGAGACTGCTCCAGGAAAGCGTTTTGTCTATCAAAGCGGAAGTACGCAGTTACTATCTTTAGTCCTAACGGCTGCTACAGGTGAGACGATTTCTGATCTAGTAAGACGCTATTTTTGGAATCCCCTTGGAGCCCGTTCAGATGCCAACTGGCGTCTTGACTCTGCCGAAAATGGGATAGAAAAATCTTATTGTTGCTTTAATTCCAACGCTCGTGACTTTGCGCGTTTTGGAGCGCTATTCAAAAACGGTGGTGTTTGGAACGGCAAGCAGTTAATAAGTGCTGATTATGTACAAAAATCCACCTCCCCACAATTCAAAAATGGTCAAGACTATGGCTATGGTTGGTGGTTAGGTTCACATAAAGGGAAGCGCTATTTCAGTATGCGCGGACACAATGGCCAGTATGTGATTGTATTTCCAGATGAGGACGTGATTGTAGTTCGATTAGGTCGTAAGCAATTGCCCGATTTGCCAGGCGTTCGACGCTCTGCCGATTATTTGGGCTATATGGAAGAAGCCTTTACAATGTTAAACCATGGAACTGCCACAAGCCCTTGAGAACATCCTGTTTCTTGATATAGAAACGGTCCCAGAAGCTACGGATTTTGATCTGCTCGAAAAAGAAGCACAAGATTTGTATGCTGCCAAAACCGCCTACAAGCGAAAAGCTGCAGACTTAAGCCCTGAAGACTACTACAGCCATGCAGGTATTTGGGCTGAGTTTGGAAAAATCATATGTATTTCCGTTGGCTATGTTACCACCACAACCGACGGCCGTCAGTTTAGAATACGTAGTTTTTCGGGTGACGAAAAACAATTGCTCGTTGCGTTTAAAGCGCTGCTTGACAGTCATTTTTCAACTGTACAACATAGGCTTTGTGCCCACAATGGGAAAGAATTTGATTTTCCCTTTATAGCCAGACGTTTGCTAAAGCACCAATTAGAATTACCCAATATTTTACAATTGATGGGGAAAAAACCTTGGGAAGTGCCTCACCTTGACACATTAGAATTATGGAAGTTTGGCGACTTTAAGCATTATACTTCATTAAAATTATTGGCGCACTTTTTTGATATTCCATCTCCAAAAGACGATATGGATGGTGCTGATGTAGCGCGGGTATATTACGAAGAAAAGGATTTGGCACGTATTGTACGCTACTGTGAAAAAGATGTAATTACCCTTGCCCAAGTGTATCTTAAGCTAACGCTGCAACCCTCATTAAGCAAAGATGAAATCGTTTCTGTTTCATGAATGCGTCAAACGCTTTGAATTCAGTATTTTTGTAAGAACAACACTATTATGGATATCATTATTTCGTTACACTCTAAGTTGGCCTATGTGGTCTTACTCTTCTTAGTACTCGCTACTTTAAACGCTTTTTGGGGCTTGATTGGCAAGCGGAGCTTTGGCAGCAAAGACTTGCGCCTATCGCTGTTTGCCCTAATTTTTTCTCATATTCAACTATTGATCGGCATTGCTACGTATTTTGTGTCACCTTATTTCTCAGCCTGGGAAAATGGCATGGGAGCTGTAATGAAAGACAGCACCTTGCGCCTGTATTTGGTAGAACACCCAACTACAAATATCTTGGCCATTGTCCTTATCACTATGGGTTGGTCCTTACACAAAAAGGCAGCTGGGGATAGAAAAAAGTATTTTAGAATTGCCGTTTTCTACGGAGTTGGATTACTGTTGTTGTTGAGTAGAATTCCTTGGCAAAACTGGCCATAAAATAAGAAAGCACCCGATAAGGTGCTTTCTAATAACCAACCATATTAAACTATGAAAAACTAGTAAGCAATATTTTTCTTGCTTTACATTTACACCTGCAAGTTAAATCAAGTATTTCCTCATAGTTGTGAATTATTTGTTAAAATATTTTTAAGAACAAAAAGCCTTAATTAATGCCAGATTTTTCAAAAGTTGCTGTAATCGGAGGGGGTAGTTGGGCAACTGCGCTTGTCAAAATTCTCAGTGAAAACAACACATCTGTTGGTTGGTATATCCGCAACGAAGTGATATTCGAACACTTAATACAAGAAGGGCATAATCCTAATTATTTGAGCAGTGTAGAGTTCGATATGTCAAGATTAGATTTGCATACAGACATAGATAAAATCACGCTTCTTTACGATGTATTGATTATTGCAACGCCTTCTTTTTATTTAGATAATGTATTGGCCCCTTTAACCGCCTCGCTTGAAAACAAAGTGATTTTTTCTGCAGTTAAGGGAATAGTCCCTGAGCAAAAAGTGTTGGTGGGAGCATATTTAACAGAAAAATTTAATGTAAATGAAGTTCTTTTTGGGGTGATTGCAGGGCCATGTCATGCGGAGGAAGTGGCCTTGGAGCGCCTATCTTACTTAACCGTAGCAAGCAATAATATGAGCATTGCCGAGCAAATGAAAGAAAAGCTGGCATGCGCTTATATTCAAGTTTCTTTATCTGACGATGTTATGGGTGCAGAGTATGCCGCCACACTCAAAAATGTATATGCCATTGCAGTAGGCATTGCGCATGGGCTTGGCTATGGCGATAATTTTATAAGTGTGTTAATTAGCAACTCGATGCGTGAAATGAAGCGCTTTATAAAACGGGTGGACAATAAAAAAAGAAACATCAACAAATCCGCCTACTTGGGCGATTTACTCGTCACGGCTTATTCTGTTTTTAGCAGAAATCGTATGTTGGGAAACATGATTGGCAAAGGCTATACCGTTAAGGCAGCACTTGTGGAAATGACCATGATTGCTGAGGGGTATTACGGCGCCAAAACAACCTATGAAATGAGCACCTCTTTTGATGGAGAATATCCAATACTACAATGTGTTTATCAGGTTCTTTATGAAAAAGGAAGTGCCAAGAAAAAAATGAACTTATTAAGCAGGGTACTTGATTAGCTCAAGGAAGTGAATTGTTTTAGGAAGCGCAGGTCGTTGTCGTAAAACATTCTAATGTCTTCTATTTGATACAAGAGCATTGCCATTCGTTCCAATCCCATTCCAAAAGCAAAGCCAGCGTATTCTTCTGCATCAATGCCGCAATTTGTCAAAACGTTAGGGTCTACCATGCCGCATCCCATAATTTCAAGCCACCCAGTACCTTTGGTAATACGATAATCTGCTTCGGTTTCTAAACCCCAGTAAATGTCTACTTCGGCACTAGGCTCTGTAAAGGGGAAATATGAGGGTCTCAATCGAATTTCTGCTGTGCCAAAAATGGCTTTGGTAAAGTACATCAGCGTTTGTTTCAGATCAGCAAAGGAAACTTCTTTGTCTATATAAAGACCTTCTATCTGATGAAACACACAGTGTGAGCGTGCAGAAATGGCTTCGTTTCTAAATACGCGTCCAGGAGATAAAATCCGTATTGGTGGTTGATTGGACTCCATGTGTCGCACTTGCACTGAAGACGTGTGTGTGCGTAACATAACATCAGGGTCTGTTTGTACAAAAAAGGTGTCTTGCATATCGCGAGCAGGATGGTGTTCTGGCAAGTTTAGCGCAGTAAAGTTATGCCAGTCGTCTTCCACTTCGGGTCCAGAAGAAAGACCATATCCAATACGGCTAAACACGTCAATTACACGTTCTCTTACGATGCTGATGGGGTGTCTTGCCCCAAGTGGAATCGGCTGGCCAGGACGGCTGATGTCGTCCATGGAGCTTTTGGATTGGGAGCCGCCTAGTTCGGTTTGCAAGGCTTTAACCTTAGCTAGCGCTTCGGTTTTAAGTTGGTTTAGTAATTGTCCATACTCCTTCTTTTCTTCATTGGGAACATGACGGAAATCCGCAAAAAGTTTGGTAATGTGTCCTTTCTTACCCAAATAGCCAATACGAAATTGTTCAACCTCATCTGCCGTTGTAGCAGAGAAAGCAGCCACGTCTTTTAAATGTGCCTTGATGTTATCTATCATGAGCACAAAAATACACATTAAGCGCATAGTACCACCAAATCGAAGAAATCTATACGTACATTTGTGATATGGCACCTAACTACATAGACCTTGCTGTTATTTGTTTGCTTGTGTATGGCCTTGCCCGAGGCGCCTATAGAGGCTTCTTTGTAGAAATTTCCTCTCTGTTGGCACTTGTCTTAGGGGTTTTTGGAGCCTTACACTTTTCTAGCTTTACTGCATCATTATTGGCCAACTATATTGAGTGGGATTACCTACCATTATTGGCCTTTGCGCTAACTTTTATTGGTATTATGATTGGTGTGGCTTGGATCGGAAAGCTGCTAACAAAGTTAGCAAAAGTGGTGCTGCTCGGTTTTTTAAACCGGTTGTTAGGTGCGCTTTTTGGGGCTTGCAAATGGTTGGTTATTTGTGGGGTGTTGGTTTGGATTGTTGGGCAAATAGATGTTTTTTTTAGCTTTCTGCCCGAAACCCTAAAAGAAGAGTCATTGGTCTTCCAGCCTTTAGAAGAGTTGGGTGCTTATCTGTTTGAAAAAATAAATATGGAAGAAAATCCCATAGACAATATCCCCCCTATCCTTCAGCAAAGCTGATGCGCTGAACACTGCTTCTTGGAATCCAACCTATAGAGCCATTTTGAAGTCTAATTTTAATCCAATCTTCTACGCTTTCCAAAATAAAAACCTTCGCCCCTTCATGAATGGTGAGCAGCACTTCTGACCGCATATTGGGCTCTGCGCGAAAGGACTCCGACTGTACAAAAACAATAGCGGGGTTGGTATTATTTAGTGTGTTTTTTTGCTGTAATATAATCACCACAGTCAAAATAGATAGCAGAAGAAAACTAACAAAACCCGTGAAAAACACTCTTTTTCGAATGCTGCTGTTTGATCTGATAAACAAAAAGAATAAAAGTGCTGCTGCCCAAAAAACAAGAATAAGGACGATACTCCAACCACGCACTGAAGTGAGAAACACCACCTCTTCAGTTGTCTTTTTTAGCTCGCTTTCTGGCAATGACGTAAACCTGTCAAGTGTCATGTTTTGTGCATATACCAAGTTGTTAATCAACTGTTCGTTGTCTGCATCTAACAACAGGGCTTTTTCATAATTCAATATGCTGGAAGCTATTGCATTTTTTTTGTAGTACGCATTGCCTAGGTTAAAGTACAATTCTGGTGAATGTACCCCCAAAGAACTCACAGAATCGTAATAAACAATGGCACGGTCATAAGCCCCTTTATTGTAGGCAATATTTCCTTCTCTAAAAAGATCTTCTGGGTCTTGCCCAAAACAAGTCAGGCAAGAAAAAAATACGAAAAATAGGATGTTTTTCATGACTTAAATTGTTTGTCCATTTGGGTTATGGCGGCTACGGCTGTTTCATAGTCTTGCTCCATGCTGCTGCGAGAGCTAGGCGCATATCGTGCAAGCTCACAGTTCGTCAAAACTTGAATAAACAAAGCAACGGTATCCTTTTCAACGCCTTTATCAGAAAGCAGTGTTTGCATTTTTTCTTTACTAAAATCAGACGTTTGAATCTGTAGTCTCGCCTTTAAATAATTGTGAAGGGCGGCTTCAAGCGAAACATAAAAAGCGGATGCTTCAGACATATTTTTCTTAGCCTTTCCTAAAAACTTTTTTACCAAACGCGCCTTATGTCGTCTTGCAATTGCAGTGGCGTCAGGGGTTTGACTGCGTATGATAAAATACAACAGAAGAAGTATGACAGGTAGCGTCAACAACGCAAAAAACAATGTGCTACCAAAGAAGGGCGGTTGCTTAATGGGCTTGAAGGATGTTTGCTGAGCAATAAACTGAAAAGAGCCCGCAACATTTGGAACGGCTACTGTACCTGTATTGGGCGCACTAGCCACAGGTGTTGCAGCCTTTGGGCCCTCTAGGACATCAATAATCAGCTCTGTTGATTCTAGCGTCTTATATGTTTTTGCTTGGGGATCAAAATAACTGAACACAATGGGGGGAATAGGGTATTTCCCTTGAAACTGCGGAACCAATGTATACGTGTTCTTTATGGAACCGCGCATCCCCGAAAGTGTTGTGTTCACTTGTTCGCTATATTCAGGATCATAACGCTCAAGTGCGCTTGGAGTTGCCATTTCTGGAAGTGAAAACAGCTTTAGGTTTCCTTTGCCCCTCACCACTACTGTTGCTTGAAGTGATTCTGAAGCATTCAGTGCGTCTTTAGAGGCTTTTACCTCAAAGCTAAAGTCGCCAACAGCACCATTAAAATTGATAGGCTTGCCAGCTTCAGGAAATGGTAATACCGTTAGGGTGCGTTTGCCAGCTGTAATGGTACGAGAAACTTGGGTGTACACTTGGTTACCAAAAAAGTCTCTGCGGTTTGTAGGAACATCTAGTTGCACGTCTAATGAAAGTGGTGCTATGGGTAGTTTGCCTGCCCGTTGTGGATAGAGGACCGTTTGTTGCCAAGCCACATAATTATACAGCTTCCCCTTGAACATTTCTCGCTCAATGGTACGTCTAGAAGGAATGTCTTGCGACCAAAAGTCGTTGTATTCAGGCATATCAATCGGATTGACGTCAGATGGCCTCACTTTACTGTCAAAGTAAAGTTTGTAGATAACCGTTACAGGCTCGTTGATATACACCTTACTTTTGGATAGCGCTGCAACCAAATGAAGGCTTTCAGAGGCTATATAATTTGGATCATTTGGGTTTTTAGGTAGCTCAACAGCATCCTTAACTTGGATGTCAACAGGTATGGTTTTGTAGATACTTCCGTCTATGTCAATTGTAGCCTGCCCAATGGTAATTTTTCCCTTTTTGAGAGGGATTAGTAAATAGGTGTAGGTTTTAGAAAAGGAACTCTTGCCGTTAACGTAAATATTGCTCACCGACTGACTAGGGCCTGCCGCAATACGAAACCCATCAAAAGAAGGGGGATTAAAATTATCTCCCTCTTTGTTCATGGTAAACTCTATACGTAGTCGCTCATTAATCCCAAGCTCACTCTTGCTTATTTGGACTTTAAAATCTACCTGAGCAAAAGCAACAGGCGAAAGCACCATAGCTAGAAAACAACAAATAAACAGCTGTCTCATTACCAATCTTTTTTGCTTTTAACACCCGTAGGCTTTGCCTTCTGGGCATTGACTTTATCTTGTACTTTTTTCTCCTCGTTACTCATGGCCTCAAGTAGGTTCTTTACCTGTTGGGGTGATAATTGTGTAGGATTGCTTTGGGGTTGCTGTTGGTCTTTTTCCTTGTCACCATCTTGATCTTTTGGGTCATCCTTTTTATTGTCTTTTTCATTTTCCCCCTTATCCTCAGAATCCTCTTTTTTATCCTGTTCATTATCTCCTTCTTGATCTTTGTCCTTATCTCCTTTTTCGTCTTGGTCCTGATCTTTATTATCATTGTTATCTTGATTGTCCTTGTTGTCTTGATCGTCCTTATTGTCCTGGTCGTCCTTTTGGTCGTCTTTGTTTTCTTGGTCTTCCAGCATTTTTTTAGCTAGGGCATAATTATAACGTGTTTCGTCATCATTGGGGTTGTTGCGCAAGGCGTTTTTATAGGCCTCCACAGCGCCTTTATAATCTTTGAGCTGCATCAGCGCATTGCCTATGTTGTGAAAGTTGCGATGTTTACTGGGTCGCTCTTTGGCAAGCTCAACAGCATCAGCATAAACGGATAGGGCCTCGATTACATAATTGTCTTGTTGCAGGGTGGTGCCCATATTGTACTGTGCAATATCTTTTTTCAACCCTGTAGCAGTAGCCCTTCGATAATTCTTTTCTGCCTCAACATTATTTGATGCATCAAAAGCTTGATTGCCATCATATATATAATTATCTGCTTTTTGAACAAGGGGAGGCTCTTGTCCTAAGGCAACAAATGAAAACAGCATTATGGGGAGCAATAGCCTAAGCATCTTGGAACAAATTTAGTTTTTTAACCCACTGGGTTTTGCGATAGAATAAAAATAAGTCAAGGACAATCAAAATCAAACCAACGCCTAAAAACCATTGAAACTGATCTTTAAATTTAGCAAATTGTTTGGCTTCAAACTCTTGTTTATCCATTTCCTTTAGGCGATCTATAATGGCTGCTACCACCTCCTCGGTGTTGCTGCCCTCCAAAAACAAACCATCGGTTGCTTTTGCTACGGACTCCATTTGCTCAAAGTCGCTTTTTGTGATAACCACCTCTCCCTTATCATCTTTCTTGTATGATGTGGAATTCCCTTTAGTTATGGGAATTACCGTTCCTTTTTCAGTCCCAACAACCACAGTAAAAAAAGTAATTCCCAATTGGGAAGCACGTGATGCTGCTGCTATGGCATCATCGCCATGATCTTCTCCATCAGAAATGATACACACTACCCTGTTGGTTTGATTTTCGTCGTCAAAATAGGTTTCTGCCAAGCGCATGGCTGCCGAAATGGCCGTTCCTTGAGACGAAATCATATTGGTGTCTAATGAAGACAAGAACAATCGGGCTGCGGCATAGTCTGTTGTAATAGGTAAATGCGGAATAGCCGATGAGGCATATGCAATAATACCAACGCGGTCGCTAATCAATTGATTGATCAGTTCGCCTGCAAGACGCTTTGCCTTTTCTAGTCTGTTTGGTGCAATGTCCTCTGCCAGCATACTCTTGGACACATCAATGGCAAATACCAAATCTACTCCTTCTCTTTTGACGGTCTCAAGCTCAGTGCCAATTTGTGGATTAACCAATCCCAAACATATAAAAGCCCAGCCCATCCAAAACAAAATTTGCTTTAGCCAGCCTTTGAATGAAGAGCGTTCTGGCGCGATATGATCCATCATTTTTGTAGAAGCTAAGGATTGCAAAACCCGCTTTTTCCATAGGCTAAAAAGCACATAGCCCAATACCATCAGCGGTATGAGCAGTAGCAAATAAAAATACTGTGTCTGTTCGTATTGTATCATGCCAGTGCTGATTTAAAAAGCGTAAGGCGCAAAAGCCATTCCAAAAATAATGCCCCCATTGCGGCAAAGACAAACCACCTAAACTTTTCGTGATACTTGGTGTAACGAATTTCTTCGATATCTGTACGTTCTAACTTATCTATCTCTTTGTAAATAGCCGCTAATTTTTTGTTGTCTGTTGCACGGTAGTAGCTGCCTCCTGTTTCTGCAGCAATAGACTTCAGTAATTCTTCATCAATTTCAACCTTTCGTAATTGATACACAAAAGTGCCGTCTTGGCGCAGGGCAACAGGAGCAGGTGCGCTTCCGTTACTGCCCAATCCTATGGTATAGGTTTTGATGCCATAAGTACTTGCAAGACCCGCAGCTGTCTTGGGATCAACAAAACCGGTATTGTTTACTCCGTCTGTGAGCAGAATAATCACCTTACTCTTGGCTTTACTGTCCCGTAAACGATTTACTGCTGTTGCTAGTCCCATACCAATGGCCGTTCCGTCATTAATCACGCCATCATAGCTGACCTTGTTGAGTACGTCAATTACCAAGGCCTTATCTGATGTAATAGGTGTTTTGGTATAGCTTTCACCTGCATATACCACCAGACCAATACGGTCTGTTTCTCTTTTGGCAATAAAGTCTGCTGCCACCTTTTTAAGGGCTGCCAATCGGTTGGGCTTTAGGTCTCGTGCCAACATACTGGAGGAAACGTCTATAGCAATAACAATATCAATCCCTTTGTTTGTTTTGGTTTGGGTACTGACGTCTTGTGTTTGGGGGCGTGCCAATGCGGTTATTATTAGGGCAATGGCCAACAAACGCAACGCCAACAATACGGGGCGCCATTTGGCTAAACCGCCCAACTTAGAAAAAGCATCAAGGCTAGAAGTGAGCAAATGTGCTACTTGTCTTTTCCGCGAAAAAACATGCCATACCAACAGTATGGGAATCAACAACAGGCTCCAGAAAAAATCAGGATAAGCAAACGTATAATCCATCATGGTTTTTCCATTTTAAATTCAATACTGTTTAGCATTCGGGTGATCAGTTCTTTGGCATAGCGATCGTTTCGGTCGTAAACCAACTGAAGTTGCTGAAAGCCTTTGTTTTCGGTAAAGTGATAAACCTCATAGGTTTTCCGCTGTGTGTCTTTATTCGCTTTGGTCCAATCAAAAGAGCCTGAAGCTACAATCCCCTCAATTCCTGAAGTTGTTTTATAATCGTTCTGTTTTTGAAAAATATTGGTCGCCCCCATGCTGTCAAATGTGCCTATCACCTTATCCACTTTCAGTTGTAAGTCAATGGTCTGTTCTTCTTCTGCTGTGGAGTGCTCCATGTGTAACACTATCATAAATGCATCTTCTAAAGAACCCAATACAAACTGTTGATTAAGACGGTTTTGGTTAGTCTTCCTGCTTAGGACATCGGGAGATTTTAGCACCATAGCTGAGATCCCATAGGTACTTGAAACCCATTCTTGTTGCAACCATTTTAGTGTTGGATGTCCAAACACGCGGTCCTTGGCTTGGACGGCGCCATAATGGTAAATCAAAACCCCTGCAGCTATAGTTAAAACTCCCAATAATGAAATGCCTGCTATTTTAATTCGCTGTAGTTGTTGTTGCTTACGACGCATGCGTGCATATGCCTCATTTTGCAAACGTTCTTCTTCAGTTGGTTCGGGCAACGCCGCTTTAGTGTCCTTGACAACCAATTCGATTTTTTCACGGTCTAATCGTGCCAAATACTCTTCTGGAAGGGCGCGTGCAAACTTAACCAAGTCGGCTGTTGACAATACTTCTTTTAGTTGATCAATTGTTGTATTTGTCAGTTCGAGATTACCCGAGTCTCGCAATAATTCCAGCTTTATCAAAAGTTCTTCAGAAGTACTTTCTAAGGCATCTATATTGGTCTCATCCTCTAAATAATTCCGGACAATGTCGGTCATTTCAGAATAGTAATCTTTATAGGCTTCTTGCTTGTCTAGCTGTTTGGATTCTAAGGCTTGCAAGGCTTGTAGGGCCCGCTCAAAGGGAGGCATTTTTTCGCGCTTAGCGCGTATGCGTTTTTGGGTTTTTATAACAAGACAATAGAGTAGCACAAGGGCGATCAAAATCAAAAAACCATAGCTGTAGGGTTTCCACCAACCCGCAGTGTTTTTGGCTATAGGCAAAATGGTCTTAATGGGATAAAGAGGTTGTTCCAAGGTGTCTACTACCACATCGTTAACCCTTACCAAAAGGGAGTCTGTTGAAAATACTTCACCATCAACAACCACAATTTGCTGAGGTAGGGTAAACTGCCCAGAATCAAACTGAATAACCGCATAGGTCTTGGTATACCTAACTGTATTTGCTACAACTGTAGTGTCAACAGCGGTACTGTCAATAACCTCAAAAGGAGCAAATGCCTTGAGAGGCGGAAATTGTATACTTGCTTCTTTTTCTGTGGAAACAACTATGTCGAGGTTTATTCGCTCAGCCAAGCGCACCTCAAGCGTATCGGCCGTAAGCCTTACTTGCGTTTGGGCCATACTCCAAAACGACACGAACAAAAGCAAAAAGCGTATTCCTCTATCCACGGCTTTTGAAGTAGGTTAATAATTTTTTGACATAGCTTTCGTTGGTAGCACATGAAAGTGCCCCTGCGCCATATCGTGTAAATTGTGTGCTAAAATAATCTGCGGTTTTTCGATGTGAAAGCGCATAGGCAGTACGTACCGCTTTTGATGAGCTATTCACCCATTTATGTGCAGCTGTTTCCGCGTCACGGACAAGCAATAGTCCTGCTTTTGGAAGTTTGGCTTCAATGGGATCATACAGGCGAACTCCTGTGAGATCGTGCTTTCTGGCAGCCAACTGCACCGATTTTGAATACTCGGTATCTAAAAAATCAGAAAGTACAAATACAATGGCTCGTTTTTTTAGAATGCGGCTCATAAACTCCAATGCGCCAGCAATATCTGTTTTAGTGCTTTTGGGTTGTTGTTCCAAAAGCTCTCGAATGATACGCAACACATGTGATTTCCCTTTTTTAGGGGCAATAAACAACTCCACATCATCTGAAAACATGAGCAGCCCAACTTTATCGTTGTTTTGCAAAGCAGAAAAAGCAAGGGTGGCAGCAATTTCGGTAAGGGTGTCACGCTTGCGCTGTTCTAATGAGCCAAAGTCAGCAGAGCCACTTACGTCTACGACCAACATAAGTGTCAGTTCGCGTTCTTCCTCAAATACTTTTACATAGGGCTCTTGATAACGAGCGGTTACGTTCCAATCTATCGCACGGACATCATCGCCATACTGATATTGACGCACCTCGCTAAAAGTCATACCACGTCCCTTAAAGGTACTGTGGTATTCCCCCCCAAAGATATGATTGCTTAATCGGCGGGTTTTGATTTCTATCTTACGAACTTTCTTTAAAAGCTCTTTTGTGTCCATAGCGAAAAACTGTTTTTTATACTAAGGTACCTCTACAGCGTTAACTATTCGCTGAATGATGTCCTCGGAGCTGACGTTCTCGGCTTCTGCTTCATACGTAATTCCAATACGATGGCGCAGCACATCATAAACAACGGCGCGAACGTCTTCTGGAATTACATAGCCACGGCGCTTGATAAAAGCATAGCATTTGGCAGCAGTTGCCAAATTGATGCTCCCCCTTGGTGAGGCGCCAAAGCTAATAAGTGGTTTTAAAGATTGTAGTTTATATTTTTCGGGATATCGTGTAGCGAAAACCAAGTCCAGAATATACTTTTCAATCTTTTCGTCCATATACACTTCCCGAACAGCTTTTTGTGCTTTAGAAATCTGTGCGGTACTAATCACAGGTTTTACTGTGCCAAAAGAATCGTTGAGGTTGGCACGAACAATTGCTTGCTCATCAGAGAGGTTGGGGTAATCAATGATTACTTTAAGCATAAAACGGTCTACCTGCGCTTCTGGTAATGGATAGGTTCCTTCTTGCTCCACCGGGTTTTGGGTGGCCATTACCAAAAATGGCGGCTTGAGCTTAAAGGTTTCGTCACCAATGGTTACTTGCTTCTCTTGCATGGCTTCCAAGAGGGCGGATTGCACCTTTGCAGGGGCTCTGTTAATTTCATCCGCAAGTACAAAATTGGCGAATACTGGCCCTTTTTTGATGCTAAAATCATTTTCTTTAGCATTGTAAATCATAGTTCCTATTACGTCGGCTGGAAGTAAGTCGGGCGTAAATTGAATACGGCTAAAGCTTCCTTTTACTGCCTTGCTCAAGGTATTTATGGCAAGCGTCTTGGCCAGTCCAGGAACCCCTTCTAAGAGAATATGTCCTTGTCCCAGCAAACCGATAAGCAAACGTTCTACCATTTGCGGTTGGCCTACAATGACTTTGTTCATCTCAAGCGTTAGGATGTCTATGAAAGCGCTTTCTTTTTCTATCTGCTCGTTAAGTGCCTTGATATCTACAGCGTTATCGCTCATGTGTTTTGTTTTTTTAATTAGCGTTGCAAAATGTACAAAAATGTGCCGTGCACCTGTTAACATTTGGTTAAAAATAGGGCTTATCAAAGGTATTACAAAAAGTGTTGAAATAGCTTACTAACTTTGCATTAAACATTTGTGATGATTAATAAAAGGCTGCTCATCAAAAGCTTGCTGGCGCACAACGATGAAAACAGTTTCTACGATAAAAAAAGACAGTTGAATTTAAGCCTGCGTGAAGGCAAGGCTAAGTTCCTAAAACACATTTGTGCCTTATCGAATTCCAATCCAAAAAACAACTCATACATCGTTGTAGGCGTAGATGATGGAGACAGCAGCATTCGTGGGGTAGACTTTTTTGATGATGCCAAGCTGCAAAACCTCATCAATGCCTATTTGGATAACCCCCCCGTGGTTCTTTACGAAAATATTCACTTTCCGCATTTGCCTGAGGGAAAGGTTGTAGGCTTGGTAACCATAAGACCCACCAATAAAATAACCGCATTGCGAAAAAACATTTGGAAATATTTTGGAGGTGCCGTGTTTTTTAGAGACGGTAGTATATCCGTCTCCAAAGTTTTTGACATTGAGCTCCTAGATACCAATTCGGCGGTGGTGGCAGAAATTGAAAAACATGCCCAAAACAACATCGAATTAACGCTCGATGGGGTTGTTGATTTTATGAATCGTCACGACAGCATATTAAACCCCAAATACAAAGTTTTTAAAGAATCTTTTGTGCTCTGTTGGGCAGGGCTGGAAAAAAAGGAAAAAGGAAAGTCTTACTATTCTCGAGTGGATGTTGAACTCATCAATGAGCATGTAAAATTGTTCTACTCCACTCACGACGAAGTAGAAATTGAAATGGATGCTCATTCGTTTAGTCTTATTGAATATGTGCGCTTAGGATTTAATAGTGCCTATAAGTATTACCCCCTAGAGCGGGTGACTTTTTTGTTTGACAACAAAGGCTCATACCAAATTGATTCCGCTTTTTTGTTTACGCCGCCGAAATATGAAAAAAAGCTGCTACATCATATCTATAATGCCAACAACGCACTGGCTGAAAAGCTGCTAAAAAACCTAAGCCTGACCAAAAACGATAAGGAAGATGTGGATAATTTGGCGCCTACTTATATGTTGTGTTACCTCAACGGTTTTGAAGCTGCATTAGGAAAATTAAACGACCTCACTGGGGTACTGAAACAACATGGTGAACAAACGTACCAAGGTCTAAAAGACACCCAGCGGATACTGCGGAAAATTAAATATCATTAACAAGTTGGTGTGCTTGCATATAGGCAATAACCTCATCAGGTAACCACTCTTTTAGCTGCAGCATATCCTCTGTTTTGCGAATCCTTGTAGCAGAAACATCCAACAAGGGAGCTTCAAGGCGCTGAGCTGCTGTAAATGCATCTAAAGAAATATCATTTCTGGGATAAATCAACAAGGGGAATTGTTTGATAAAAGCTGCATTTTTCCATGCATCCAACCCTGTTGCGCTGTCGGCACCCATCAACATGATATAGGAGTGCTCCGGGTTTGCTGTCGTAAGTTTTTGAAGGGTGTGGGCTGTATAATTTGGTTTGGGCATATGCAACTCAATATCGTTTGCTACCAAACCGTCATATGGGGCTAAGGCTTTTACTAACATTTTCCAGCGGTGCTCTTCGGACAAAAGCACAGCCGTGTTTTTATGTGGGTTCTGTGGGGTCAATATATAATGTACCTCGTCTACCTTTTGTTGATCGAGTGCTGCCTGGCCAATGCCGATATGTCCTTTGTGAATGGGATTAAAACTTCCGAAAAATAGCGCTATCCGCTTCATTCTGTCAAGAAGTTGGTGATGTATTCTTCCGTTTCACTTTTGGCTGTTTCCAAATCATCATTTACCACTACAACATCAAAATCGGTGGCGCGAGCCATTTCAGCATGGGCCTTTTTCAAGCGCATGGCTATTTTATCAGCGCTATCCGTACCTCGTTGGCGCAACCGCTCTGCCAGGGCTGCCTTACTAGGAGGTTTGATAAATATAGAAATGGTTTTTTGGGGAAACTGCTTTTTGATGTTTAATCCTCCTACTACGTCTATGTCAAATACCACATTTTTACCCAATGCCCAAATGCGAGCTACCTCAGATTTTAATGTGCCGTAAAACATGCCGGGATATACCTCTTCGTATTCAGCAAACGCACCTTCAGCAATTTTGGCTTTAAACGCTGCTTCAGACAAAAAATAGTAGTCTTTACCCTCTACCTCTTGTCCTCTAGGTGGTCTAGAAGTAGCCGAAACAGAAAACGCCAAGTTGAGGTGTTCCAGCGCGAGTAAGTGTTTTGCAATGGTTGTTTTTCCACTACCCGAAGGGGCCGATAAAACAATACATTTTTCCGTTTTCATTACAAGGCGTTGAGTACTTGTTCTTTGATACGCTCCAAGGCATCTTTCATGCTAACAACAGATTTTTGTAATACTGCATCGTTAGCTTTAGATCCAATGGTATTGATTTCACGTCCCATTTCTTGGGCGATAAATCCTAGTTTTTTGCCTTTGGTCGGGGTTTTTTCGTCGAGGTTACTTTGAAAATACTCGAGGTGATGCTCAAGGCGTACCAACTCTTCATTAATGTCCCATTTTTCGAGGTAAAAAACCAACTCTTGCTCCAAACGGTCTTGGTCATACTCAAGGGTTAGCTGACGTAATTGTTCCTCTAGTTTTTGCTTGCGTGTGGCTATACGCGTGTCGGCTTGTGCGGCTATGCTTTTTAGCTGTGCTGTGATTTGTTCCAATTGGTTGGTGAGGTCTTGTTCCAAAGAAAGGCCTTCTTGCTCGCGGTAAGCTACCAATGCTTTAGCGGCTTTGTTGAGAGTGCTTAAAAAAATATCTTGCTCAACGTCAGAAATACTGTCATCTGCTGATGCAAACACGTTAGGCATGCGCATCACGGTTGGCAAAAGCGCCTCATCTGTCAAAGGAGAAATGGCTTTTAATTCGTCCATGTAGTGTGCCACCACGGCTTTGTTAATCGGGGCTGCATCTTGACCGGCAACCCATTCTTCGAATACATTAACTTCACACTTGCCACGGTGCAGTAGGGCTGTTAACTGTTTACGTGCGTTTAAATCAAGGCCTCTATAACGGGCGGGCGTACGAAAATTGAGGTCAAATGATTTGCTGTTGAGCGACTTAATTTCAATACGTAATTTTTTGCCTTGTGCATTGTACTCCGCTTTGCCGTAGCCTGTCATGGATAGAATCATATCGCTTTATTAAAGCGCAAAGGTACAAAACAGGAGGTGAGTGTTTGTCGGTTAGTATAGCTATGTGTTTTTAGATGCAATTGAAAGCATGTATGGGATTTTATTATTTTCCGTTTTTTGATATAAAACAATTCTTTTTACACACTTTTACCTGTTTTTTAGTCAATTTTGCCCGTTTTTAGTCTTTTTTAGGTAAAAACTACTCTGCTTTTTATGGCTGTATTGCTGAAAATTAAGACCACAAGACAAAAACTGTCTTTTTTTAAAACACCAAAAATGCTGCTTTTTGCTTTTTTAGAGCTAAAAATGACTCATAACCGTTTATTATTGGATAAAGTTGTCCTTTTTTAGTCAATTTTTTGCAAAAAATGGTTTTTTTAAAATGGCGCCTTTAGCCAAATGGAATGAAGCTAAAACGGGACATGTTAGATAGACATATTTTATCATTTTTGTTTGTTTTTGTCTTAAAACACTTGAAAATAGGCTCTTTTTAGTGTTTTTTAGACGTTTTTTCAAGAAAAACGAGTTTCTGTTATTCTAAGATTCTGATGCTCAATCTACACAATCGCCACCTATGCGCCAAGCATTGTGCGCATCGTTAAGCACAAGCACCAACAGACACGGAAATTATGTTCACCATGCCGGAAGAAAGTGAACTACACGAAGGAACTTGGCTTCAATGGCCACACCATTATCAATATGGAGTTGCATATAGAAACAGCTTAGATGCAACTTGGGTATCAATGACCAGAGAATTAGTGTCCAGTGAAAACGTTCATATAATTGCCTATAACCAAACAGAAAAAGACAGAATTATCTCATTGCTTACTGCCGAAAATGTTCCATTAACAAATGTGGATTTCAAACTCTATGAAACTGACGATACTTGGATTAGGGATAATGGTCCCATTTATGTGAGAGACAAAAACGGAAGTTTGGTTATTGAAGATTGGGGATTTAATGGTTGGGGAAATAAAATAGATGATTTAAGCGGACTATTAATCCAATCGGATAAATGCAATGAAATTCCTTCAAAAATCGGATCAGACCAAGGAAGAATATTGATAGACCTTAATTCCGAGATGATAAATGAAGGTGGTAGCGTAGAAATTGACGGAAAAGGAACATTGATGGCTTGCAAAAGTTCGATATTGAATGATAACAGAAATCCAGGAATGACCCAAGCACAGGCAGAAATGATATTTAAAAAATATTTAGGTGTAACAAATTTCATTTGGCTGGATGGACAAGCTGGACTCGAAATAACAGACCAACATATAGATGGGTTTGCGAGGTTTGGAAATTCAAATACCATTGTTACGATGGAACAAAACGATTTATTAGATTTTGACGTTCAACAATCTGATATTGATAAATTATATGCTGCAAAAAACAAAAATGGTAATGCATATACATTTTCAAAATTACCTTTAACGCAAAACAATGTGGTAACAACAAACGGAACAGATTTAGGATACAAAGGTTCGTATGTAAACTATTATATAGCGAATACGAAAGTATTGGTTCCGAATTATAACGACCCGAATGATGCAACTGCAAATGCTATAATCCAGACTTTATATCCAAATAGAACAGTAGTTGGAATAGATGTTAGAAACTTATATCAAAATGGTGGAATGGTACATTGTGTAACACAACAACAACCAGAGGACTAAAAAAATAAAAGCCATTAACAATGCATATAAAATCAAAGCCCCCGCTAGCGCGAGGGTTACTCTCATGCCAAGTAATATGTTTTTAAAAAGGCACAAGACACAGCCTTGCGCCAGAAGGGGGTGTACTTACTAAGTTAAGTGCTAACCCACGCAACTATTCATAGCCGAGACCGTTAGCTTTACGTATTTCTCTACTAAGAAAAATTAACTAAAAAGCGCCTTTAGTTCCGTAGCCTCTTCAGGCTTGAGTTTGCCTGCCAAAATAAGGCTAAGCTGCCTGCGGCGCAGGGCACCTGCATAGCGCTCTTGTTCCAAAGCCGTTTCGGGTGCAATAGGCGGTACGGCCACTGGCATACCCGCTTTATTCACCGCAACAAAAGTATAAATGGCTTCATTTACTTTTTCCTTTGTGCGCTTTTCATGCTCTTCCTTCCACACATCTATAAACACCTCCATCGAAGTGCCAAAAGCACGAGAGACCTTGGCCTCTAGCGTTAGCACACTGCCTAGGGGCACGGGCTTTCTAAAGTGCACATGATTTACCGAAGCGGTAACCACCACCTGCTCGGAATGGCGCTCTGCTGCAATACAGGCTGCTCGGTCCATACGTGCCAACAGCTCGCCACCAAACAAGTTGTTGATGGGATTGGTATCAGAGGGCAGTACCAAGTCGGTCATAACCGTCTTGGAAGCACTAGGGTGTTTTGGT
>JAQWKF010000088.1 GCA_029247985.1 Flavobacteriaceae bacterium | reverse complement strand
ACACCTATTTTAGAACTTTTGAATTATTCATTGAAACATTTGATTCATTATAAAAATATTTGATTCTTTTATGTCAAATTGATAATCTTATTGCATATGTCATCTAATTTATCTTAGTTTTTAGTCCAAATCTTATACTATTAAGTACCCGCTTATTATACTTTAGCATATTAGGGTATATACTCTCAAAACCACAAACACTAATTATATTTAAATGAAATTTAAAAACCGTTATTTCCTTTTGAGCCTAGCGCTAATGGTATTTGCTGCATTTAAGCTTTCAGCACAAGATTATTATGTTTCCGCATTGTCGGGTAACGACACAAATAGCGGGTCAGAAAATGCGCCATTTGCAACCATCAATAAGGGGGTTGCCGCAGTAAATGCGGGTGGTACCGTTTATGTTATGAATGGAACATACACTAACCAAAACTACGGTACTGCTTTGGCGCACTCATCTGACGGCTCCTTGAGTGTAAATATGAGCAATCCTCCAGCTGTAACCATCAATAAATCTGGAACTGAAGGAAATTATATTACTATTCGTAACTATCCTAACCATAGTCCTAAAATCATTTTTGATGGTAAAGGTGGTATTCTTATAAGTGGGCCCCAAAGTTATGTGATAATTGAAGGTTTCGAAGTACAAGGCCCAGCAGCCAACATAACATATGACATGGCTATAACAGATAGGGACTGGAAAATTAAATGTCACGTGGAAGGCTTGAATTATAATCACAATTATTTTTCGGGTTTTGGTATTTGGGGTGGTTTTAGTCAAAACTTTCTCCACCATCACATAATTATTCGAAATAATATTGTTCACCATACAACAGGTTCAGGTATCCGCTTTAATGACAGTGACCACATAACCATTGAGAATAATACGGTTTATAATACAACTTGGTGGACATCTAATGCGTCAAGTGCTATTGTTTTTGCCGAAGCTATTGCCCGTTCAGATCAAGATAATGGTGATGATATTAAAATGATCATGCGTGGTAACACAGTGTACAACAACTGGAACCGCATATTATTTTATAAAACGAATGAACCGCCAAATTCAGGTAACGACAATCCAACATATGGAACAGCAGCCTTTACACAAATTTGGGATGGCCAAGGTTTATATGTTACACGAAGTGATGATAGTTACAATGGAACATTTTTATTTGAAAATAATTTATGTGTTAACAATGGTAAAAACGGAATAAATTTTGACCATTCTGTAGCTGCTTCTGGTTTGATGAGGAATAATACTATTTACTATAACGGGGTGCATGAAATCATACAAGATTTGTCTGTTGCTGAAGGTAATACTGCGCACCGTGGACAGAAGGTAGGCGGTCTAAAAGCCAATAAGGTGAAAAATATAACTGTGTTAAATAATATTGTGATGACTAGAGATAATAATTTTTCTGCTTTAGAACTTCCCAATATTTACGGCTCTATAAAAGTTGCTACAAACAATATTTTTGTAAATGGTACCGTTGCTTATCCAGGAAATCAAGTGCCTGCAAATCAAATTAACGTTGACCCATTATTTGTGAGTGCTCCTACTTTGAACGATGATGCTACTAGTATAGCAGGGTGGGCAGGTTATCTTGATGGAACAGATTTTTCTTTACAGCAAAACTCACCAGCAATTAATAGGGGTTTACAATCCAATACCCCTACTATTGATATTCTCGGAAACCCAAGGCCTATTGTCCAAGATAATTCAGATGTACTTTCGTCAAGTAGTTTTGAAGCTGCTGCGGATGGTTGGTATAATTTTGGTAATATAACGGTAGCGCAAAGTACAGAAACGGCAAAAACAGGAAGTAAAAGCTTAAAAACATCAGGTAGATCCGCAAACTATCACAGCCCAAAAATTAATTTAAATGATTTACTTAATGTTGGAGAAACCTACACGTTTTATGTTTGGGTGAAATTAGCAGAAGGAAGTGGGTCTGTTCAACTCGTAGTAAAATCAACTGTCAATGCTACTACTGAAACTGCTGAAGACGAAATAACTTATATAAACTTAGCAAGTGAAACGGCAACAGCCAATGGTTGGGTGCAACTCAAAGATGACTATACGCATACCCAAAACGATCAAAGCTTTTTGTATGTAAAAGGACCTGAAGAAAGTAACGGAGAATTTGTTGATTACTTCATAGATGATTTTTCACTGGTCACTCAAGGAACTGGAGAAGTAGATTTTACCGATGCTGGAAATGTAGTTGACATTGGTGCCTATGAGTATCAAGCTGGGCTTTCTGCTTCAGACAATCCCATGCAAGCAAAGGCCGTTTATGCCTACCCTAATCCAACTAAAAACATGCTGACACTTATTAATGTTACAGATGAAGAAAGTATTGGAGTTTATGATGTATTGGGAAGAAAACAAACCATTCAACAACAAAGAAACCCTAATCGCTTAAAGCTAAACGTGTCAAATCTAAAAAGAGGTCTCTATTTTATTAATGTTTCCAACAGTAATGGTGATACAAAAGCCATACGCTTTATCAAAAAATAAACAATAAAAAACCGCCATATCAATGATTTGAAATGGCGGTTTATACGTTAAAATCGTGACGCTATAAACAGTGCCGGAACTTCTTATTTCTTCTTCCAAAGATTATTCATTTCTTCTAAAGTCTTGCCTTTTGTTTCTGGCACGTATTTGAGAACGAATACGGCGGCCAGTACAGACATAATTCCATAGATCCAATAGGCAAAACCATTGTTGAATGTGTCAACCAAATATGAATTTTCATTCATCACCGGGAAGGTTGCTGATACCAGCCAATTAGATAACCATTGTGCTGCCACTGCAATAGGCATGGCCTTGTTACGGATATCGTTTGGAAAAATTTCAGCAAGTAGTACCCAAGTGACAGGTCCCCAACTCAATGCAAAAGCAGCAACATATACCATCATACAAATGAGTGCGGCATATCCGCCTATCTCTGCATAGAACGCAAACCCCAAAGCAATCATGGCAACAGCCATCCCCACTGCGCCAATAAACATCAACGGCTTTCGTCCATAATTATCTACCGTTTTAACGGCTATAATGGTAAAGAGGAAGTTTACAATTCCCACAATAATGGTTTGTAGAAGCGCAGCGTCTGTGCCCAAATCTAAGGTTTTA
>JAQWKF010000076.1 GCA_029247985.1 Flavobacteriaceae bacterium | reverse complement strand
TTGCACCAAAAATTGAACATAATAAACACCTGAACTAATTGTTTCGCTAAGGTTTCTAAAACTAAAACAAGCAACATCTGTTTGCATATCGTCGTTACCTAAATAATTTCCAATTGATTCTAAATTCGGATATGTCATATCTGATCGCCGACTTGATCTATAAACCCCTTCATATGAGGAACTAGAATTTATAATGTAGTGCATATTAACAACACCAAACGAATTCTGAGCACTTAGATTGTTATCCCATGCTTCTCCCCAGCCATCGCCACCATTTTTAGTATATAAAGTATTCCCTTGGTCGTAATCGAATCCTTCGTAGGCAACTACACTATAGGGATTTAAATTTTGAATTTCCTGTTTCAGGCTATTGATTTGATCTTGCATTTGAGAAAGCAATAGATCTACTTCGTCTTTCAAATAAACAGTTGGCTTGTTAAGTATGGCTGATTCTCCTGTGCTTGCATTCCAGTCAACTTGAATATTCGAAATTTTAGCATTATTTGCTGTAATAGCATTTGCTTGGTCTGTCGTTATCGTAATGGGTTTGTTAAGGAGGTCATTATAATTTCCAGTAAACAGTTCAGTAGAGCCTTCAAGGACAGTTCCTGAAGTAGAGCCAAATCCTGGAAAACTTACTTTAGCATTATTTGCTGTAATAGCATTTGCTTGATCTGTTGTTATTGTAATGGGTTTATTGAGGAGGTCATTATAGCTTCGGCTAAAAGCGTTTACAGTATTATCCACATAACTTTTTGTTGTCGCATCCTGCGCATCAGTGGGATCTGCTACATTTTTGATTTGATTGTTTTCTGCGCTTATATCGCCTTTTAATTTTATGTCTTGTGCGTTAGCCAATGTAAAAACAAAAAACCCAGTTAACAGAAGTGTAATTTTTTTCATTCTATGTATATGATAAATATATTAGGTAAATGTAAATAAACTTTATCCCAATTCATGTAAAAACAACATAATTGGGTTTTTACAATGGGATATCTTTTTTTGATTTAAGCTGTCAAAACGAGCTGTTTTGCATAAAATCGGGTTGCTATTTGTGTGTTTTTTTTAAAAATATCCTGCCTGACCGTCATTTATTCTTATCATAATTACGTTGGCCACCTATAATAATCAGCAATAGTAATATCTTTTGACTATCCAGAGTTAATATTGATTAACGTATCCTGTATATTGAGAGCATTTACATTTGATACATTCAATTTGTGAAAATGAGCAGATCTATTTTTGTATCATTTGATTCATAGTATGCTAGTTAAGTTTCAAATGCACTTGTACGATTGATTTCTGCGCGCTTACACATTATATTCACAATTATTAGCAAGTGGAACACAATCCGGCTGAGACAATAGATAGATTACAAAACGATGGCTTTTACTATTATTACAACAAACAAAATCACGATTCTCTTTTTTGTGCTTCTTCTTTTAGGTTGCAGTAAGGCAACGATTGATACGGAAATTAAAGAAGAAACCCCCACAGCAGAAACAGGTCTTAAGGAATATGCCGCTGCAAAGGGCAAATTCATCGGCAATTTGATGCGCGATGGCATGTTTGACAATGAACAGGTCAATAGCGGTGCTACAGATCAAATTTTGAAGACAGAATACAATGCCATAGTGTTGGGCAATAAAATGAAGATGGCTAACCTGCTGCGAAACCGCCCACAAGATCCTTTTAATATTAGTGTCACAGAAATAAATACGGGAAACATAGACAAGTTTGTCGCTTACGCTGATAAGCATCAAATGCGCAAAAGAGGTCATGTTATGATATGGTATAAGCAAATTCCATCTTGGCTTGAAGAAGAAGCTCCAAATTGGACAGCACAGCAAGTATATGATTTTTCTAAATCATACATTCTTGCATTATCTTCTTACTCTGCTGGGAAAATTGATGAATGGGATGTAATAAATGAGGCGATAGTCAACAATGATTTCCGTCGTAATACCTGGTATGATATTGTAAGTAGACAGGCTAATGATGAAGGCGATATAGGCTTTCAGCCCTATTTCTCACAACTGTTTAAGTGGGCAAGGCAAGGGGATTCAAATGTGGATTTATTTTACAACGATTACAACATTGAACCTTTTGGCACTTCTAAGAATAATTTTATGCGCACCTTAGTTAAAGAACTTAAGTTAAACTATGCTGCTCCAATTGATGGGGTAGGTCTACAAGGGCATTTTAAAATTGATCAAGTAACGCCTGAATTTATTGCCAAAATGGGCCAAACCTTAGACGATTTAGGCAATGCGGGGTTTACTGTTAATATAACGGAGCTCGACATCAGAATATGTGCTGGTGACAGGGGCAATATACAGGCTCAAAAGGAGGCATTTAAAGGAATTGTATCTACTGCCTTTTCTCGCAACAATTGCAATACCATTCTTATTTGGGGGCCTTCTGATAATGATAGTTGGATAAACACGCATTATGACGGATGTGGCCAAGCTACCCCACACGATGACACATACAATAAGAAACCCGCCTATTTTGGCATAAAAGAAGCATTGATGGAATTGTAATGTATTTCAATTACAAAGTAACACCTCTATTTAGCTGTTACAGCTTTCCATGAATTAAGATTTGCCAAAAGAGTTGAGGCTAACCGATGGTTTTTAGTTGCTAAATCATTCCGCTTATAAGGATCTTCTTCAGATCAAAGGGGTAAGATTTTTAAGCAATAAAAAAACCCGCACGATTAATGCGGGTTTTAATATTTGTGAAGTATTTACTACTAGAAAGAGTAAATAGCCGCCAATACAAATGACGATAAGCTATCATCTCCATCAGCACTCCAAGTACTCACTTTTTCGTCAGCACTGTCAATTCTAATTTCTGGCTTGATTGTCAAGTTTCCAGATGTATAGCTACCTGTAACAGTGAAAGATGTAAACTCGTTTGCTTGTTTGATATCAAAAGATTCACCTCTTAGACCCAATGAAAAAGAGTCAGATACTGTAAGTTGTGGGTAAAGCGCAACACCAGACCACTCAACTAAATCATCTTGATAAGAAGTAGCGTTTACACCTAAGAAGAAGCTGTCTGAAATGTTAATACCCCCTGTAAAATCAACTTGAGATACATTAGCGTTTCCACCAGATAAGAAGTTGATGTATTGTCCGTATAGGCCTAACTGAGCACCGAACATATAATCGTCACCTACTGGCTGAGATTCAGTGTAATCTGTACTGTTAAGCGCACCTAACATCAATGACACATCATCCGATACTGCGATATCAGCTTTCAAACCCGTGTGTGAGAAAGGTCCGTTAGAGAACATGTAAGAAGTTGAGTAGTTAAAATTGCCAACAGGTGAAATAACCTCATATCCTAGAAAGGTATTGAAGTTACCTAATGTCAATGTAAAGCTATCACTTACATTATAGTAAACATATAATTGGTTTACGATGTTTGATGATCCAGTAGAGTTAAATACTGCATCTGCACCTCTTGGCCCATACACCAAATCAGCAACAAAACCTGATTTCTCTCCTTCGTAAGAAAGCACAATGTTTGCCATGCCAAGCGAAAAGCCGTTTAGGTCAGCAAAAGAGGTGCCAGGTGAGTACTCAGCGCTTCTATAATAAGAATCAACAGATCCAGAAACACTGAATGTTGGTTCTTCTTGCGCTTGTGCACTAGTCATTCCTCCGAATACTAGAAAA
This sequence comes from Flavobacteriaceae bacterium, assembly GCA_029247985.1. GTDB lineage: Bacteria > Bacteroidota > Bacteroidia > Flavobacteriales > Flavobacteriaceae > UBA7446. The sequence continues at coordinate 2,231 of JAQWKF010000076.1, read as the reverse complement.
GCAACAAGTGCTGTAAGGGTTAAAAAGGATGATAAATTGAACTTTTTCATGTTATTAGTTTTAAAATAGTTTTTTCAAATTTAAAGAAAAAAAATAGTATCGAAGGTGAAAGTGTATTTTTATTTACTTTTTCACACAAAACACTGCGCAAAAAAGGTTTTAGAAAAACAATAAAAAACAACTTAGTACTGTTACAAAAAAACCCAAGCAATCTGCTTAGGCTTAAACTATACTTAAATAAAAATGACTAAATACGAACGTATTTTAGCAGTTCTTGGAATTTGCGATTTATCTCAATAAGGAAGTGTCTAAATTATGTGTTGATCTATCCTACGACATTTGTGCCAACCACACGCATTAGTTTATAATTATCTTATTAACTATTTCAAATTTAGCTCCCCTCACTTTGATGAGGTAAATACCAGGCGATTGGTTTATTGAAATAGTTTCTTTGGTATTCATGGGATGATATTTTGCCAAGGTGCGCCCCGTTAAATCGTAAACCACAATTTCATTGATGACATCAGCAGCCTCAACATAAAACTTACCCATTGACGGATTAGGATATATGTTTACTTCAATATTTTGTTTGACAATCTCATCAGTAGTAAGCGGTTGTAATTGATAAACACGGACATAATCAATTTCCATAATATCAAAAGTAAAAATATCGGGAATGCTACCCCCTAATTGCCCTCCCATGGCAATATTTAATAAGATAAAGTGTTCATTGTCAAAATAGGCATTTTGTGCATTGTTAAGGGTATGAAAAACCGTACCGTCTACTGATAGCTCAATGGTTTCTGCATTCCAGTCCATAGCATATACATGCCAGTTACTGTCTGTATTAGACACACTTAAACTGTTGGTGGTATATGTGTGGTTGCCATTGCTGTTTGGAAAGTGAAAGGCGCCAGATGTTTTAGACTTGTCTCCATCTTGTTCCATGATGTCGATTTCACCACAAGCTGGCCATGCTGTATCACCATATCCTTGCGTTTCCCAATAAGCACCATTTTCGCTGATATTTTTACCCAAGGTCCAAATGGCTGGCCATGTGCCTTGCGCTGCAGGCAGCTTTGCTCTTACCTCCATACGTCCATATTTAAATGCGTATTTTGAATTGAGGCGCGCAGCAGTATATTGTTTGGTAGATCCACTTGTTGGATCTCGGTAGGTTTCTTTAATGGCTTTAATTTTTAATGATCCATTACTAACATAGGAATTTTCAATTCGACCAGTATAATGCTGCTGTTCTCCATTAAACCAGCTATCCCCAACGGGAGGGTATGTTTGATGGTACCATTTTGAGGAGTTTGGCGCACCAGTATAATCAAACTCATCGTTCCACACCAAGTTATAAGCACTCCCCTCGAAGTTTATGGTGTATGTTTGGGTAGTGCTGCCATCTGCAGAAGTTACGTTTATAGTTGTTGTTCCTGGGAGGGACTGTGCGTTTGTAACTGTGTAAGTTGCGCTTGAATTTGCAGTAGCCGCAGTAACTACAGGTATGCTAGTTACTCCTGGTGGTAATAAATGATTATAGGTAAATTGATTGCTTGAAAACGCAGCGAATGCAACATCGTCAAGAAAAATATTGGAAAGGGAAGCATTGTTTGTTGTCACTTCCTCATAGACTTCAAACTCAAAAATACTATATCCGTATTGTGCACCTCCGATTGTGGTACGTTGGGTACCATACATGCGTACATAACGCGCAGTTGCTCCATTCAAATCGATAACATCTGTCCCGCCATCACTGCCAGTGATGTTTAAAGCTGTTGTCCATTGTTGTTGGTTGTCGGATAGTTGTATTTGATAATGCGTTGCATAAGCATCTTCCCAGTCAATTTCGACTCTGTTTAGCGTGTAGGTGCTCCCAAGATCAACAGTTAAAAATTGCGGATTGCTCCAATTGCTTTCCCAGCGTGTTGATTGATCCCCATCGACAGCAAAAGCGCCTTGATTGTTGTCTCTAACGCTACTTGTGGTTGTGGATTTTTGTAGTGCTAGATTTTGGGCAAATAGCGAATTAAATGATAGGAAAAATAGAAAATAAATCGCTTTTGTTTTCATAAGTGATATTCGCAGTAAAAATAGTTAAATAATATAGCTTTAGGGCTGTTTTTCAGACGTATAGTTCTCTTCAAACTATTTAGGTTACATTTGCCACTTCTTATGACAGATTTTTCATCTTTGGGAATTGATCCCAAACTACTAGAGGCTATCGA
>JAQWKF010000062.1 GCA_029247985.1 Flavobacteriaceae bacterium | reverse complement strand
CCTATTTGAGCCATGGCGCCAAACTTGCCTAATCGAACACTAAGTTGACGTCCCTTTTTTGGATCGATACCTAAAATACGCTCGCCAATTTCACGCTGAGCGTTTTCTTTAACATCTTCAACAACAGGATGGAAATCCTTGTAAAATGCTTTCATCATGCTTTTCCAATCTTCATTGCCAAGTGCAATAGAATCAAAGCTTTGCTCCACTTTAGCTGTAAAATTATAGTCTACAACACGCGGGAAGTTTTTCACTAAAAAGTCATTGACCAGCATACCTACATCAGTGGGGACCAACTTGCCTTTTTCAGAGCCAACACGTTCCGTGAGTATTTCTTTTTTAATGTCATTTTGCATTAAAACCATTTGGGTGTATTTTCTTTCATCACCCTCAACAATTCCCTTTTCAATGTATTTACGATTGATGATCGTAGTGATTGTAGGAGCGTAAGTCGAGGGCCGTCCAATACCCAGTTCTTCAAGGCGCTTTACAAGAGATGCTTCCGTGTAGCGAGCAGGGGGTCTGGTAAATCTTTCTGTGGCGGTGATCGTTTTTGCGTCTAATCGCTCATTTTGAATAACTTTAGGCAATAAGCCTTCTTGAGCATCTTCCTCTTCATCTTTTCCTTCAAAATATACTTTAAGAAAGCCTTCAAAAGTAACCACCTCACCACGAGCAGTAAATTTCTTATCATGCTTGTCCGCACTAATCTGAATAACCGTACGCTCCAATTTGGCATCACTCATTTGAGAGGCTATGGTTCTTTTCCATATCAACTCATACAGGCGCTGCTCATCAGGCGCAGCATCAACAAGCATTTTTGCTAGTTTGGTTGGACGTATGGCTTCATGGGCCTCTTGGGCTCCTTTGTTTTTCGTTTTAAACACACGTGTTTGTGCAAAATCGGGACCATAGGAATTGGTGATAACCTCTCGTGCTTCGTTTAGCGCCTGTTTGGAGAGGTTAACACTGTCTGTTCTCATATAGGTAATATATCCTGCTTCATACAAACGCTGTGCATTCGACATGGTTCTACTTACTGAAAAACCAAGTTTACGAGAAGCTTCTTTCTGTAAGGTTGAAGTGGTAAAAGGGGCCGTTGGCGATTTGCGTGCTGGCTTTTTTTCCAAGTTTGATACAGCAAAAACAGCACCTATGTTTTGGGATAAAAAGACATTTGCTTCCTCTGCAGTTTCATAAGTAGCGGCAGAAGATGCTTTTATGGTTTTTTCAGAACTCGTCTGAAAAATAGCTTGGATTTTATACGATGCTTTGGGGGTGAACGCTTCAATTTCACGTTCGCGTTCCACAATGATACGAACAGAGACTGATTGTACACGGCCCGCAGAAAGACCTCCTTTTACCTTACGCCAAAGTATGGGCGAAAGTTCATAGCCCACCAAGCGATCTAAGACACGACGTGCTTGTTGTGCATCTACCAAATGCTGATTTATAGCTCTTGGGTGTTGGATCGCATTCTGAATGGCATCTTTTGTGATTTCGAGAAAAACAATGCGTTTGGTACGCTGTTGATTTAAATCGAGTTGTTGTGCCAAGTGCCAAGCAATGGCTTCTCCTTCTCGGTCTTCATCACTAGCAAGCCAAATAGTTTCCGCTTTTTTGGCTAGTGTGCGTAGTTCTCGCACGACTTTTTTCTTGTCGTCGTTTACAATATAGTTTGGGCTAAAGTCGCCCGTTACATCTACCCCCAGTTCCTTGGCGGGAAGGTCGGAGATGTGACCATAGCTAGACACCACTTTGAATTTATCACCCAAAAACTTTTCTATTGTTTTGGCTTTTGCGGGTGATTCAACGATGACTAGATTCTTGGACATGTGTAACTTTTAAGAGAACAAAAGTAGGCGAATTTATGTTTTGTAAAAAAGTTGATGTGCCGAAGCAATAAAAAAAAGCGGAAATTTCTTCGTTATAACCCAACTAAATATTTTTATGGCTGCTACTAAATTCACATTATATTTGGCAAAAATAACTATGGATTTAATTTTGGCACCTTGGCCTTGGTATATTGGTGGACCCACTATTGCGGTTGTACTTTTTTTACTGCTCTTTAGCGAAAAGCGCTTTGGAATGTCTACAAACTTAAAAACCATGTGTTCCATGGCGGGTGCCGGTAAAAAAATTCCCTTTTTTGCTGGAGACTGGAAAGCAAACCGATGGGGGTTACTAGTTGCCTTAGGTGCAGCCGCTGGGGGGTTTATAGCAGCCACATACATGACTAATGGCAGTGTGGGCTTGATCCACCCTGATGTAGTCAACGAACTTAGTCAGATGGGGATTTCAGGAGCTGGGCATCAATTTATGCCACCAGAATTGTTTGGTGTAGAAGCACTAACGGAACCTAAAACTCTTATACTTCTGGCTCTAGGCGGTTTTTTAATTGGTTTTGGAACCCGTTATGCAGGCGGCTGTACTTCTGGACATGCAATCTCAGGTCTTAGCGACTTACAATGGCCATCGCTTGTTGCTGTTATTGGATTCTTTGTTGGCGGATTACTTATGAACCACCTAATACTGCCTTATATATTATGAAACGAACAATATTGTACTTTACCATTGGCATTTTATTTGGCATCACCATGATTAAATCTGAAGCCGCTTCCTGGTTCCGGATCTATGAAATGTTTCAGTTTAAGTCTTTCCATATGTATGGAATTATAGGTGCTGCTGTAGTGCTGGGAGTTGTTATCACACAACTGATAAAGCGAAATAAACTGCGATCCTTTTTTGGAACTGAAATTCAGATCGCACCTAAGCCCAAACTCATAAAGGCATCTCTTTATGGAGGAATTATCTTTGGACTAGGCTGGGCGCTAACAGGGGCTTGTCCAGGGCCTATTTATGTTTTGATTGGGGCAGGTTACCTTCCGCTATTTGTGGTTTTTGTTTTTGCACTTCTTGGTACATATTGCTACGGATTATTAAAACCGAGACTGCCTCACTAAAAACATTAAAATACAACAACCTGACAAAATGTCAATTTCGATGATATTTTGTACTTTTGTATGCTCAAAAAATAAATGCATGCCGAACGCGTCTGTTGTCGATACCAAAAATCCAAATGCCTATAATGGTGAAGTGCTTTCTGTTACCAAGAAGCCAAACAACAAGACCACAAAAAAGATGTTCATCGAGTCTTACGGCTGTCAAATGAATTTTTCGGATAGTGAAATTGTTGCTTCTATATTAGGCGAAGCGGGTTATCAAACAACGAACGAGCTCAACGAAGCTGACCTAATTCTTCTCAACACTTGTTCCATTAGGGACAAGGCAGAGCAGACGGTCCGCAAAAGACTTACCACTTTTCAAAAAGTAAAAAAATCTAATCCTAAACTAAAAGTAGGCGTTTTAGGTTGTATGGCTGAACGACTTAAAAGTGCCTTTTTGGAGGAAGAAAAAATTGTAGATTTAGTAGTAGGACCCGATGCTTATAAAGACCTTCCAAACCTTGTTGCAGAAGTTGAGTCAGGCAGGGACGCTGTTAATGTTATTCTTTCAAAAGAAGAGACATACGGCGATGTACAACCCGTGCGACTGCAATCCAATGGGGTAACAGCTTTTGTTTCGATAACGCGTGGCTGTGACAATATGTGCACGTTCTGTGTGGTGCCTTTCACACGTGGCCGTGAACGAAGCCGAGATCCCAAAAGTATATTAGCCGAAGTAAGTAATCTTGCTGAAAATGGCTTTAAAGAAGTTACCCTTCTTGGGCAAAACGTCGATAGTGACCTTTGGTATGGCGGTGGTCCCAAAAAAGACTTTAAAAAAGCTAGTGCACTACAACAAAAAACAGCCGTTCACTTTCACCACTTATTGGATTTGGTAGCACAAGCATATCCTGGAATTCGCATACGCTTTTCTACATCCAATCCACAAGACATGACACGAGATGTGCTTCATATCATGGCAAAGCACCCCAATATATGCAACTACATACACCTTCCAGTTCAATCTGGAAGTAACAATGTACTTAAAGCCATGAACCGTCAACACACTCGTGAAGAATACATGCAGTTAATTGACGACATCAAGAAGCTATTGCCCGATTGTGGTATCTCCCAAGACATGATTGCAGGCTTTCCAAATGAAACAGAGCAAGACCACAAAGACACCCTAAGTCTTATGGAATATGTAACCTATGATTTTGGATTTATGTTCATGTACTCTGAGCGACCAGGCACTCCAGCTGCAAAAAAATTAGAAGATAATGTTCCTGAGGATGTCAAAAAAAGAAGGCTTCAGGAAATTGTGGATATGCAACAAAAACATGGACGTATCCGAAATGACCAACAGCTAGGAAAAACGGTAGAAGTGCTTATCGAAAAAACATCGAAGCGATCTGAACAACAATGGAGCGGAAGGGCTCCACAAAACACCGTAGTCGTTTTTCCAAAAGAGCACTACAAAATAGGTGATTTTGTGTCAGTCAAAATTGACTCTTGCACCTCAGCAACACTTATTGGAACTGCTGTTGATTATGGCCCAACTCAAAAACATCATCATGGATAATGTTCAAAATATAAAACAGCGTTTTGGCATCATTGGCAATGATCCCCAGCTCAATTTTGCCATCGGCAAAGCACTCCGTGTGGCGCCCACTGAAATTTCGGTATTGGTAACAGGAGAGTCTGGTGTGGGTAAAGAAATTTTTCCGCGCATCATTCATCAGCTATCCAACCGTAAACACGGTAAGTTCATAGCTGTAAACTGTGGAGCTATCCCAGAAGGAACCATTGATTCCGAGTTATTTGGTCATGAAAAAGGTGCATTTACAGGCGCCACACAAACACGTAGTGGCTACTTTGAGGTGGCGGATGGAGGCACCATATTTTTGGACGAAGTAGGAGAATTACCCCTATCGACTCAAGTAAGACTACTTCGAGTTTTGGAAAACGGCGAGTTTTTAAAAGTGGGGTCTTCTAAAGTGCAAAAAACAGATGTACGTGTGGTAGCAGCAACCAATGTGCATATGCTTGAAGCCATTCACAAAGGAAAATTTAGAGAAGATTTATACTACAGGCTAAGTACAGTAGAAATCAATCTGCCGCCACTTAGAGACAGAAAGGGTGATATTCACCTTTTGTTCCGCAAGTTTGCTGCCGATTTTGCGCAAAAATACCGCATGCCAACCGTGCGCTTGGATGACAAGGCACAGACCTTACTCGAGCAACAACCATGGGCAGGAAATATCCGCCAACTGCGTAACATTGCCGAGCAACTATCCGTTTTAGAACAAGAAAGAAATATTGATGTCCACATTTTAAAGCAATACCTTCCTGCTACAAAAGCGAACTTGCCCGCAATTATAAATCAAAAAGAAACAGGTGGTGATTTTTCCTCAGAACGTGAAATTCTATACAAGGTGCTTTTTGACATGAAAGCTGACCTCAACGATCTGAAAAAACTGACACACGAGCTCATGAACACCTCTAGCATGGACCAAGCCAAAGCCCAACATGAGGGACTAATTGAAAAAATATACGGGGACAAGCCCACTGAAGAAGAGCCTTACCAATTGCAATCCCCCACTGCAACAGCGCCAATTCAACAAGCCTTCAATGACCGATACGAGTATGCTGAAGAAATTGAAGAAGCAGAAACCCTATCTTTACAAGACAAAGAGCTAGAGCTTATTGTTAAAGCATTGGAACGCAACAAAGGCAGGAGAAAGGCGGCGGCGGCTGAATTGGGTATTTCGGAGCGAACACTCTACCGAAAGATTAAGCAATTTGATTTAGATAAATAGTATGAGAAAAGGTATTGTTTTGATTTTTGTTTTGCTGGTGGGGTGTAAGTATTATTCCTTCACGGGGGCTTCTATTCCAGAAGGCGCAGAAACAGTACAAGTAAACTTTTTTGTAAACAACGCTGCTAATGAAGTGGGATCTGTATTTGAACCAGGGCTTGATCGTGATTTTACAAATGCTGTCCAAGAAATGTTACTAAATCAAACCAACTTAGACCTCACAAATGTTAATGGGCATTTGATTTATGAAGGTGAGATTGTTACCTATCGGGTGACTCCCATGACCGCAACAGCCCAAGAAACTGCAGCGCAAAACAGACTAACCATGAGCGTTAATGTACGTTTTTTTAATACTCTTAATGATGAAGACGACTTTGAAAAAAAGTTTAGTTTCTTCTTTGATTTTGATGCTTCCACCCAGGTTCAAGCCATACAAACAGAGGCACACGAAGTTCTGTTCGAACGCATAACCCAAGATATTTTTAATGAATCTTTGGCGAAATGGTAAGCAGCGAACGTACATATTTGACAAAATTACGTGAGCAAGGACACGATGATCCAGAAGCAACGCTAAGTCGTGTGGAAACACTTATACAGCAGTATCCCTATTTCCAAGCCTTGCACCACTTAGGGTGGCAAATTGCCGAAAAACATACCCAAAAACAAGCTCCTTCTTTTTTAGCATCCTGTGCGGTACACACCAAAAACAGATTGCATCTTATCAAATCTCCAGCAGGCGAGGCAGAACGTGTCACACTTGCACAGCAAAGCCGGGGAGCTAATGAGGTTATGTCATTTGTAGATTGGCTGCACCAAGTAGATGATTCCTTGCCAAAAGAAACAAATCAAGAGCGCCTCATTGATAAATTTATTGCTGATACCCCTAAAATTGATTTAGTAAAAACCGAGAAAAAAACAGTTGACCTAACACAAAAGCAACAATTTGACGACAAATCGCTAATGACAGAGACCTTAGCCCAGATTTATGTCAAACAAGGGAAATTTAAAAATGCAATAAATGCTTATGAGATACTGGCATTGAAATATCCAGAAAAAAGTAGTTTATTTGCAGACCAAATTAAAAAAATTAAGAAAGCACAAAATCAAAGTTAATATGAGTACATTTTCCATTTTTCTAGTACTAACCATCATCGTTTGCTTTTTGCTCATTCTGGTAGTAATGGTTCAAAATCCAAAAGGCGGGGGTCTTTCATCTGCATTTGGTGGTAGCTCTCAACAACTTGGAGGTGTTCAAAAAACAACCGACTTTCTAGATAAAAGTACTTGGGTGCTCGCTACTTTATTATTAGTTCTTATTCTGATTTCAAATTCCATGATTAGTATGCCTTCTAATACAAGTGAGTCAACCCTAATTGATGAAACAGCAATTGAGGAAAGCATCCCTGAAACTATTCCAGAAGAAATCCCAGAAGAGCTTCCTGAATTACCACAAACAGATGGTCAGGACTAGTAATGTCAAGCTGTCAGTTTTTTGACTCTTTTATATCTGTTTTTTGTAATGGCACAATTGATGCTAAATAATTTTATAATCTAAATTTTTCATACATGAGTACGATCAATATCAAACCCTTGGCTGATCGTGTCGTGATTGCGCCATTGGCTGCAGAAACGACTACCGCATCAGGAATTATCATTCCAGATACAGCCAAAGAAAAGCCACAAAAAGGAACTGTAGTTGCTACAGGACCTGGAACTAAAGACGATGCCATCACTGTTAAGGTAGGTGATACCGTATTGTATGGCAAATATGCAGGTACAGAACTGAAATTAGACGGTGGCGATTATATTATCATGCGCGAAAGCGATATCCTAGGAATCATATCATAAAAACATTATCATGGCAAAGAAAATTCAATTTGACATAGAAGCACGCGACGGACTAAAACGTGGCGTTGACGCACTTGCAGACGCAGTTAAAGTAACGCTTGGGCCAAAAGGCCGAAACGTAATTATCGGTAAGTCTTTTGGTGGCCCTCAGGTAACCAAAGACGGTGTCAGTGTTGCAAAAGAAGTAGAGCTTGAAGATGCCCTTGAAAATATGGGTGCGCAAATGGTAAAAGAAGTGGCTTCCAAAACCAACGATCTAGCTGGTGATGGAACAACAACAGCAACCATACTTGCACAGGCTATTGTTAAAGAAGGACTCAAAAATGTTGCTGCAGGGGCTAACCCCATGGACCTTAAGCGAGGTATTGACAAAGCTGTTGAAGCCATCGTTGCTAACCTTAATAAGCAAGCTGTTGAAGTGGGTAACTCATCTGAAAAAATCAAACAAGTAGCATCCATTTCAGCCAACAACGACGCCACCATCGGCGAGTTGATTACGGCAGCTTTTGAAAAAGTAGGAAAGGAAGGCGTTATCACAGTAGAAGAAGCTAAAGGAACCGATACTACGGTTGATATAGTTGAAGGAATGCAATTTGATCGCGGTTACATTTCACCATACTTTGTTACCAATTCGGACAAAATGGAGGCAGACATGGAATCGCCATACATTCTATTGTATGACAAGAAAATTTCTACCATGAAGGATTTGCTTCCTGTATTAGAGCCTGTTGCACAAAGTGGCAAGCCTTTAGTGGTTATCGCAGAAGACGTAGACGGAGAGGCTCTGGCAACACTTGTGGTCAACAAGCTTCGTGGTTCGCTTAAAATAGCCGCTGTTAAGGCACCTGGGTTTGGTGACAGAAGAAAAGCTATGTTGGAAGACATTGCTATTTTAACTGGCGGAACCGTTATTTCTGAAGACCGTGGATTTACCCTTGAAAATGCAACCATTAATATGTTGGGTACTGCTGAAAAAGTAACCATTGATAAAGACAACACTACTGTCGTAAATGGCGCAGGTAACACAGACGACATAAAGGCACGTGTAAATCAAATTAAGTCTCAAATTGAGGCTTCTACTTCTGATTATGACAAAGAAAAGCTTCAAGAAAGACTCGCCAAGCTTTCTGGAGGTGTTGCGGTACTTTATGTAGGTGCAGCCTCTGAAGTTGAGATGAAAGAAAAGAAAGACCGTGTTGACGATGCATTACACGCGACAAGAGCTGCAGTTGAAGAAGGTATCGTTTCTGGCGGTGGTGTAGCCCTGCTACAAGCCTTGCCGAGTTTAGGAAAGCTCAAAAGCACAAATGCAGACGAACAAACTGGTGTTCAAATTGTCTCAAAAGCAATTGAGTCACCCTTACGCACCATTGTTGGAAATGCAGGTGGTGAAGGATCTGTGGTAGTTGCAAAAGTTATAGAAGGTGAAAACAACTTTGGATATGATGCCAAAACAGACACCTATGGCAATATGCAAGAAAAAGGAATCATTGACCCTAAGAAAGTGACGCGAATTGCACTTGAAAATGCTGCTTCTGTAGCTGGGATGATTCTAACTACGGAATGTGCATTAGTCGATATTAAAGAAGATGCGCCAGCTGCTGCTATGCCACCTATGGGTGGTGGAGGCATGCCAGGCATGATGTAAACAATTCATTATTTACTGCCCCTATATGGGGCAGTTTTTTTATGTACAAATCCCTTCTTGAACATATTACCAAGTATTTGAGCCAAAGTCAAGACCCCCAAACGGCATTGGAATGGGTATGTACTGAAATTCAACAAAAACTCCCAACTTACGATTGGGTAGGCTTTTATTTTCACAAGCCCGAAAAAAAAGAACTCCATCTAAAAGCATTTGCTGGAAAACCAACAGACCATACCGTAATTCCATTCGGAAAAGGGATTTGTGGTCAGGTAGCTTTGAGCAATCAAAACTTTGTTGTAGACGACGTATCTGAGCAAGACAATTATATTGCTTGCAGCATAGATGTGAAGTCTGAAATTGTGGTGCCGCTATTTATGGACGGAAAGAACGTGGGGCAAATTGATATAGATTCCAATACAGCCCGTGCTTTTGACAAAAAAGACGAGGTATTTTTGGCAGAAGTAAATCAACGAGTTGCGACTTATTTATTGCGTTCAAAAATGAACTTTTAGTGGGATAAAATTCCTACTTTTGTGCTTTCAATTTTTATTTCATGCAAGACGCTATTCAAGCCAAATCCGCCCTTATTTCTGTATTCAACAAAGAGGGGCTTGCTCCCATCGTTACCAAAATGCACGAGCTGGGTATTACGCTCTATTCAACAGGTGGAACTGCAGCCTTTATTGAAGCGCAAGGAGTCCCCGTACTTCATGTAGAAGATTTGACTTCATATCCTTCCATTTTAGGAGGTCGCGTTAAAACCTTACACCCAAAAGTTTTTGGTGGAATTCTCAACCGTAGATCAAATGAAAATGATCAAAAAGAGTTGGCTGAATACAGCATACCTCATTTAGATATTGTATTGGTGGATTTATATCCATTTGAAGATACCGTCAAATCTGGTGCATCTGAAGCAGACATCATTGAAAAAATAGACATTGGTGGGATTTCACTCATACGTGCTGCTGCCAAAAATTACAAAGACGTCATGTGCGTATCATCTGTTGGTGATTACGATGACTTTCTAGCATTACTGAAAAGTAAAAGCGGACAAACAGCTTTAGCCGACCGTAAAAAATTTGCAGCAAATGCGTTCCGCGTGTCTTCGCATTACGATACGCATATTTTCAATTTCTTTGAAGAAGATAACGATGCTTTAAAACTGAGCTACAACGAAGGCAAACTATTGCGATATGGCGAGAATCCACACCAAAAAGGAACTTTCTTCGGCAATTTCGAAGAGGTGTTTTTTAAGCATCACGGTAAGGCGCTTTCTTACAACAACCTCCTCGATGTTGATGCCGCAGTACAGTTGATGGCAGAATTTAAAGATGATGCCCCCACTTTTGCTATCCTAAAACACAACAACGCTTGTGGTTTGGCTACCCGTGATAACATTTCACAAGCCTATACAGACGCACTTGCCGGTGATCCAGTATCTGCTTTTGGTGGCGTGCTAATTGCCAACACCACTATAGACCTTCCCACAGCCGAAAAAATCAATACGCTTTTCTGTGAAGTTGTTATTGCCCCTGCTTTTGAAGCAAGTGCTTTGGAAGTATTGAAACAAAAAAAGAATAGAATTTTGCTGGATTTAAAAAGCTATCCAAAGCCATCTTCTTTGGTTCGCTCTTGCCTCAATGGACATTTGGTGCAAGAACGTGACGGGATAACAGACGACCAGTCTATACTGCGTGATGTCACAGAAAGAAAAGCCACCACACAGGAAATTAGCGATTTGTTGTTTGCTTCTAAAATTGCAAAACACACCAAATCCAACACCATTGTTTTAGCTAAAAACGGACAGTTATTTGCCGCTGGAACAGGCCAAACCTCAAGAGTAGATGCATTAAATCAATCTATTGAAAAAGCAAAACATTTTGGTTTTGATTTGACGGGAGCAGTTATGGCTAGTGATGCTTTCTTTCCTTTCCCAGATTGTGTTGAAATTGCAAATAATGCTGGCATTGTAGCCGTAATTCAACC
>JAQWKF010000034.1 GCA_029247985.1 Flavobacteriaceae bacterium | reverse complement strand
TGTTCCATTCAGACCAGTGAATCAAAACGGTTGCGTCAATAATAAATCCAAAAATCAGAAAAAGAGGGAAAAGCTGTTTAAGCTTTGAAGGCTCTTGTGCTGTATCCGTTGTAAGTGCATATTTTTTTGGCAACTTGGCTTCAAGTGCTGTTGCTGAAACGGGTGTTTGGGTCCATATTGTTAGTAGGTCTTCTTTGTGATTGGCTACTGCCTTGGATAACCCTTCTATTTGAAGCGCAGCCGTAACAACAGCTGCTTCACAGCCTGAGCAAGTCATGCCAAAAACTCTAAAGTTTTGCTTTTTCATTTGGTGCGTTTTAGTCCACTCCCATGGGTACTTCAATAATCAACATTTGGGCGTCTTGGTGAGCGGTAATTTCAAAGGTAGCGGTTTCTGTAATTCCTAGCGCGTCTCGTGTTGCAAGTATCTGCTCTCCTATTTCAACCTCACCCTCAATGACAAAGGCATAAACGCCGTTACCTTCCGATTTTAGTTCATAATACGTTGCATTTTCTGCCTCCAAATCAAGCATATGAAACCAGGCATTTTGATGTATCCAAACGCCTTGATCCTCGGGATACGGGGATAAGATCTGAAAAGGTTCGTTTTTTTTATGCAGGCTTTCTATAGGAATTTGATCGTAGCGTGGTGCTACGTCGCGTTTGTTTGGAAAAACCCAAAGTTGTAGCAAGCTAATTTCCTTGTCTGCATTTTTGTTGTATTCGGAGTGATACACTCCTGTGCCAGCACTCATGACTTGTATCTCTCCTTGGCGAATCACTTCGGCATTGCCCATGCTGTCTTTGTGCTCCAAATCGCCCCGCAAGGGAATGGTGATGATTTCCATATTGTCGTGCGGATGGGTACCAAAACCCATTCCGCCTTGAATGGTATCGTCATTAAGCACACGGAGTGCGCCAAACTGTATGCGCTCGGGATTAAACCAGCCAGCAAAACTAAAACTGTGTTTGGCCTGAAGCCAGCTGTGGTCGGCACTGCCTCGGGAATCTGAAGTGTGCAAGACTGTATTCATGCTTAATTTATAAAATTTGCTACAATTTTTCCTGAAATCAAGGCAGGGGGAACGCCCGGTCCAGGAACGGTAAGTTGCCCAGTGAAATACAAGCCTTCAACTGTTTTACTCTTCATTTTAGGTCGTAAAAATGCGGTTTGCAATAAGGTGTTGGCCATTCCATAGGCATTTCCTTTGTAAGAATTGTAGACCTCTTTAAATTCCTTGACACAAAACGATTCATTGAATAATATATGCGGCTTGATATCGGTATCTGTTAATTGCTCCATGCGGTTGAGCACCATGCTAAAGTACTTTTCTCTAAGCTCGGGGGTGTCCTCCAAATTGGGAGCTATGGGAATCAAAATAAAGCAAGCTTCTTTTCCTTCGGGCGCCATCAAAGGGTCGCTCTGTGATGGCAGGTTGACATAGAACAAAGGGTCGTTTGGCCATTCAGGGGTGTCATAAATACTCTCAGCATGGGCATCAAAATCCACATCAAAAAAGAGGTTATGATGCGCCAAAGCATCCAGTTTTTTATCTAGTCCTATGTAAAACAGCAAGGAAGAGGGCGCAAAAGTTTTTTTGTCCCAATAGGCCTCGCTATAGGCACGTTTTTCTTTGGGTAATAAGTTCTCGGTATGGTGGTAGTCTGCTCCCGAGATGACAATATCCGCTTCAATGGTTTTATTACCAGCGCGAACGCCACAGGCCTTGCCGTTGTTAAGTAAAATTTCAGCTACACCGTGATCGGTATGGTAGGTAACCCCTAGCGATTTCCCCAAGCTTACCATGGCGTCCACAATTTGGTACATACCGCCTTTGGGATGCCAAGTGCCCAGGCCAAAATCGGCATAATTCATAAAATTGTAAAAGGCAGGAGTACTTTCGGGTTTAGCGCCCAAAAACAAAACGGGGAATTGCAACAAAGAACGTAGTTTCTGGTTCTTAAATTGCTTTTCTACTTGACTTCTGATGTTTGTAAAAAATAAGCCTACTTTTTTAACGGTTTGAGGGGTAACCAACTCTAAGGGCGATACGCCAGGGCGATATACCAAATCCTTAACGGCTATGTCGTAGTTGTTTCGTGCTTTTTCTAAAAATCGCGTTAGTTTGACGCCGCTGCCAGCTTCAATTTCATCAAAACGGGCTGCAATTTTGGCGATGCTGTCCTCCACAGGAAAGACATCGTCTTTGCCAAAAACAACTTGGTAACCCGGTGATAGGCGATCGAGGGTGTAGTAGTCAGACACTTGTTTGCCGAAGTCATTAAAGAACGACTCAAAGACATCGGGCATCCAATACCAAGATGGGCCCATGTCAAACGTGAAGCCGTCTTTTTTAAACTGACGTGCGCGTCCGCCAAGCGAGTCGTTTTTTTCTAAGACTTGCACTTGGTATCCTTTTTTTGCCAAATAGCAAGCAGCAGATAAGGAAGAGAATCCGGATCCGATAATTATAATCTTTTTCATAGGCGTACAAATTTACCATATATTTTGCTTAGATGATGTAGTCATAAAATTGTATCTTTAAAAAAACAACGCTTATGGCTACGTATGCATGCAATCAATGTGGTATGTCGGTTAACGCATCTTGTGCGAAATGCGACAGACCTTTAGAAAACGGTCATTTATCTCTTGAGGATGGCAGTGAGGTACAGATTTCCCAATGCCCTTCTTGCGAAGGCAAAATCAAATCGCCGCAATGTTGCGGAGCAGACATGAGCTGCGAGGTGTAATGACACATTACACAGAAGCAAGTATTGTTAAGGCTCTTGGCGCAGAAGCTGCCGATTGGCAATGGGATGCGGGATGCATTAAAACCGAATTGGTTTTTAAAGACTTTAAAACCGCTTTTGATTTTATGTCAAAGGTTGCTGACGTGGCTGAAAAATTAGGCCACCATCCGGACTGGCAAAACAGCTATAATAAAATTATGATTTCGTTACGCACCCACGATCAAGATGCCGTCACTACGCTTGATGTAGCGTTGGCCAAGCGCATAAGTATGTTGTATACCCGCTTCAAATAGCCTTAAATAAGCGTTTCCAAAGACGCGATTCTTCCCATATAAACCTGTTTTTTTTACATATTCGCATTTCCAGTGGGTATATTTTATGATGTATACATATTGTATAGATATTATTTTTCATTTCAATAAAATGCAAGTATATATTTGAACAAATCAAAAATTATGAAACAACTATATTTTTTATTAACTGCATTTTTATTTGTGTTTTCAAATATAAATGCACAAACTGTATCAACCGTAAATTCGGAAGGAGCTTGGACTGCTTACATGAATTGGTTTGAAAACGACAATGGTTCTAAAGGTGCAAGTGTTGGAGGTGGTAATTGGGATTTAGCAAAACTAAAAACAACATTAACTTCTGTTGACGATGCTACTTATCCTAACGGTGCTGTAACGCTACAGCCCAACTTCAACGCTTACGCTGATAATGTAAACGGTGATGCCAATGCTCAGGCATATTGGACTGATGGAAGTGGAGGCGGAAACAAATGGATGGAAGCAATTTCTAAGATAGAATACGATGCTGGTAAACTTAACGATACTTCCCTAAGTTTTGTGGGTACAGTTAGTGCAAACACACTTGACAATGCTTACTCAGCAGTAGCATTTATCAAAACATTAGATCCGGCGGCCGGCTATGCTACTGTTATTTTTGAAACAGTAGCCCTTGGTGCAGCTGGATCATCTTTTGCTGTTTCAGCTTCTGGAATTGACGCAGCCCATATCGTACAATATGGTTTTATTGTAGAAGGCATTAATGCTAACCCAGCCAATGAAGCGGCACTTGGAAATGTGGTGGTAACGCCATTTATTTCAGGCTTTGAAGAGCCTGATTATACAAATTTAACGGTAGATGTTTCTCAAACTTGGAAAGGTTTTATTTCTTGGTTTAATAACAACAATGGAGCTCAAGGAGATTATATTGCTGGCCAACCATGGGAAAACATCAATCTTGTTAAAACAACAATTACTGCTGCTGGCGACAGTAGCTATCCAAATGGAGCCATTAAACTGCAACCGAACTTTAGTCTTTATGCTGATAATGAAAATGGAGACGCGGAAGCTCAAGCTTACTGGCTTGATGGGAATGGAAAAGGGAACAAGTTTTTAGAAGGCAATTCATTTGTTGAGTACGCTGCAGGTGAGTTTACTGATGGTGCACTTAAGTTTGTGGGGAATGTTGAAATTAATGGCATATATCTCGAAGAATATACTGTAGTTGCTTTTATTAAAACAATTAATGCTAATACATATGAGACAGTAATAAATAAGACTGTGGAGTTAGGTGCAGATGGTACAAGTTTCGAAGTTAAAGCTTCAGGTATTAATAGTGCTGATATTGTTCAATATGGTTTTTCAGTTAGAGGTCTAAACGCCAATCCTACAGGTGAAACTTTCTTAGGTGGTGTTACGGTAACACCAAACGCAGATTTTTTACCAGATCCTGCCCCAACAGATGCGCCAACAACACCTCCATCAAGAAATACGTCAGATGTAATTTCTGTTTTTGGAGAGGCATACAATAACGCTATCGGATTAAATAATGTTACTTGGGATGCTGGATCGGACTCTGAAGTAATAACTATTGCCGGTAATCAAGTTCTCAAAATTACATTCAACGATTTTATCGGATTTGATTTAGGGAGCGTAATTAATGCTACTGATATGACTCATGTTCACATGGATGTTTGGATTGGAGATGTGTTTGCCGCTGGACAGGTACTCAAACCAACATGGTCAAATCACGCTGGTGGTAATGGGCAAACGGATTCTTTTGAAAACTTATATCCCGTTGGTGCTGAAGATAGTAGAAAATGGATTTCTATTGATTACGAATTTGCTAACTCTACCACAACTGCTGGTGTTGGAAAAGATGCAAGAGCTGAACTTGCACAGTTTTTAATTGGATCAGCAGCAACTCTAGACCTTATTTACGTAGATAACATTTATATATATAAAGGAACTCCACTAAGTTTCGGGGAAACAGAAGGGTTTAATTTTGTTGCCTACCCCAACCCAGTCAAAAATACGCTTAATGTAAGCGCAGCTGTTGCTATTGACGCTGTTAGCATCTTTGATCTTACAGGTCGCGAAGTACTGCGTACTACTCCAAATGCAGCTGCATTTAGTTTAGACGTAAGCAGCCTAAAAAAAGGTTTATACTTGGTAACGGTTAAGGCCGGTGAACAAGAACTAAACACGAAATTGGTAAAGTAACCAACCGTACTTAATTTCACGTTTACATCAAAACCCCGCCAAATGGCGGGGTTTTTTTATACCGTTGATTTCGGCAAACTCAATCAACGCTTTCTAGCGCACATCGAGCTTGTCGAGCGCACATCGAGCTTGTCGAGATGGGCACTTCGACTTCGCTCAGTGTCCATCTGCTCAGTGTCCATTTGGACAAAGAAAACGCACGTTTAAAAAATTATCATATATTTAAATAAATGCTGTTTTTTTAGTTTATGTTATTATTTAAATAATTTATTCGCATTTTTGTTGTTAATGTATATGCTTTGTATAGGTTTTAATCATAATATGATAATGCAATACTTCCTAATTTGCATACATCATAATTTAAAACCTATTTATCATGAAATATATATTTACTTTTTTATTTGCACTTTGTGCTACTATGTCCTTTGGACAGACAACCTCATATCCAATATATGAGGGAGTGTTTGATGGCACTACGCATGTGCAAAGCTTAGAATTTCCAAGCACAGCTCAAGCTTGGGCAGGATTTTCAAATAATAACGCAGAAATCTATCCTTTATCTTTTCCAAATGGTGGGGAAATAACTTTTAAGGCTAGTGCCTCTGCTGCTGCAAACTTAAAATTTAGGTTTGAAGCAAACCCATACCCTAATGTAGACCCTGCTCACAATACGGCAAACATCCCTATTACAGCAGCAGAAGATACATATACTGTTGCTATTTCTTCCCAAGGGGCAAATACATTTAATTCAGCCATACTTTATATTGTTGAAAGAGATATAACTGTAAATATTTCTGAGGTTAAAATTACTGCTGCTGCTGGAGACCCTACAACAAATGCAACACTTTCTGATTTAAAAGTCGATGGAGTAACAATTGACGGTTTTGATAAAGCTGTAAAAAGTTACACCTACAAGCTTCCAACAGGCACCACTGTTGCTCCTCAGATTAGCTCTGCAACAACCGCAATAAACGGAGCAACAACTGCAATTACCCAAGCTGCTTCAGTTCCTGGAGACGCAACTGTTGTAGTAACAGCTACAGACGGCTCAACAAAAGACACCTACACCGTATCTTTTAAGGCCGTATTACCAGCCACTGCTGCGTCAACACCCCCTACAAGAAATGCGGCTGACGTAATTTCATTGTACAGTGATGCGTATACAGATGTTGCTAGTAATTTTGATGCCGGTTGGTGCAGCACCAACTCCATTTCAGAAATTTCTGTTGCAGGAAATGCTACAATGGCATACTTAGGAAACACTTGTCAAGGAATTGTATTAGATGCGGGTATAGATGCAAGTGCATTCACAAATTATCATGTAGATATTTATATTGAAGCTGGAACGGATGTTATTGGTAAGACATTTCACTTAAAATTTGTAGGCACCCCTACAAGTATTACTAAAGAGGTCAACCATGATATTAATGGCCTTGGGTTAAAAGCTGGGCAATGGAATTCTCTTGATGGCACAGTAGATTTAACTACAATGACAGGCTTCAAAGAATTTAGCATTACTTCAAACCTTGCTAATAGTGTATATTATGATAACCTTTATGTGTACAAAGCTCCAACCGCCTCAATAGAGGACCTTTCAAGTAGCTTCTCCATCTACCCCAACGCAATGGGCAGCTTATTGACTGTTGAAAGGGTTTCAGAAGTGCAACACGCCAGCATCTTTGACCTCACAGGAAGAGAAGTGCTTAGTGCTATGCCTAACAAGGCGGTCTTTACGCTAGATACTGCCGACCTGCAACACGGTGTATATATGCTTTCGCTACAAATTGGCGATACTAAAACAACCCATAAGTTGGTGAAATAACCCACTGTACATCAAAAAACCCCACCCGTTTTCGATACATATTTATTTCGAGAAGGGTGGGTTTTTTATTATGCTTTGGCTAAATCCGTTTGTGCGCGCCTAAAATTGTCTATCGCCACAAAATAGTCAGGATCTTCCAAGACATTCACATCACATATTTTTTCTGCCTTTTGTATCAGCTTTACGCAGTCTGAAGACAGGTGACGCAAGTGGATATTTTTTCCTTTTTTGAGGTAACGCTCTGTGAGTTTGTTCACGCACTCAATCGCCGATTGATCCACAATACGCGAATCCTTAAAATCAATTACAACCTCATCTGGATCGTTTTGTACATCAAATTTGCTGTTAAACAACTCAATAGAACCAAAAAACAAAGGTCCGTATATTTCATAATGCTTAACCCCGTGTTCGTCTAGGTGTTTGCGTGCCCGAATACGCTTGGCATTTTCCCAAGCAAAAACCAAAGAAGACACCACAACCCCAGCCAACACAGCAATAGCCAAATCGAAAATGACAGTAAGCGATGTGACCAACACAATGACAATTACATCCGATTTAGGAACCTTATTCCACACCTGAAACGAACTCCAAGCAAAGGTGCCAAAGACCACCATAAACATAACGCCTACCAAGGCTGCAATGGGTACCTGCTCTATATAGCTAGCCCCGAATAAAATAAAGCCTAGCAGCGCCAATGCTGCCGTAATACCTGACAACCGTCCTCGCCCTCCAGATTTGAT
Source organism: Flavobacteriaceae bacterium (assembly GCA_029247985.1). Taxonomy (GTDB): domain Bacteria; phylum Bacteroidota; class Bacteroidia; order Flavobacteriales; family Flavobacteriaceae; genus UBA7446. The sequence continues at coordinate 557 of JAQWKF010000034.1, read as the reverse complement.
GTTGATGATGCTTTGCCCAATCATGGCACAACCGCCCATGCCACCAAAGAATCCATTTACAATATTGCCAAAGCCCTGTGCGGCACATTCTCGATTTCCACTGCCGTGGGAGTCTGTGAGCTCATCGATAAGGTTTAAGGTCATCAAAGATTCGATCAGGCCAATGGCTGCAAGAATACAGGCATACGGCAAAATAAAGAAAAGGGCGTCGAGCGAAAACGCAATAATCGGAACATTGAAACTCGGAAAGCCTGCCTGTATTCCGGTGCCACCATTGGCAACCACAAATGAGCGAACAGTTTCAGTTTCTAAATTGCCAAAAATGACCAATAGAGAAACCACCACAATGGCTGTAAGGGCTGCGGGAACTTTTTTAGTAAGATACGGTAAGCCAACCATGATAGCCATCGTCAAAACTACCAGTCCAATCATCGTAGAAAGAGCCGATCCAGAGAGCCACTCCCCTTGGCTTTTAAACATGCCCAACTGAGACAAGAAAATAACAATCGCCAGTCCGTTTACAAAGCCCATCATGACCGAGTGGGGAATCATACGCA
>JAQWKF010000026.1 GCA_029247985.1 Flavobacteriaceae bacterium | reverse complement strand
GAGGTGGTGTCGGGAACATGGCTTATGCAAACGAGTATGTTCATAGATTTAGAATTTAGTTCAAATGTATAAAAAAATACTATGCACGCATAATAAATAGAAGTCTTTTGCTTTAAGGTATTTTATTGCTACTTTTGCGCCACTTAAAATATATATGAGAACCATTCAATTTCGAGAAGCAATATGTGAAGCAATGTCTGAGGAAATGCGCTTAGACGATAGCATATATTTAATGGGTGAGGAAGTTGCCGAGTACAACGGTGCTTACAAAGCTTCTAAAGGCATGTTGGATGAGTTTGGTGAAAAGCGTGTAATTGATACTCCAATTTCCGAACTTGGATTTGCTGGTATTGGCGTGGGTTCTACCATGACCGGTAACAGACCCATCATTGAGTTTATGACATTTAATTTTGCACTAGTTGGTATTGATCAAATTATAAACAACGCGGCAAAAATTCGTCAGATGTCTGGCGGGCAATTTCCATGTCCAATCGTATTTCGCGGGCCAACTGGTTCCGCTGGTCAGCTAGCCGCAACCCACTCACAGGCTTTTGAGAGCTGGTATGCCAACTGCCCTGGCCTTAAAGTAATTGTACCTGCAAACCCATATGATGCCAAAGGCTTATTAAAGGCTGCCATTAGAGATAACGACCCCGTTATTTTTATGGAATCTGAGCAAATGTATGGAGACAAAGGCGAAGTTCCAGAAGGTGAATATGTTTTGCCTATCGGCGTTGCAGAAGTGAAGCAACAAGGGCAAGACGTTACGATAGTTTCCTTTGGAAAAATTTTAAAAGAAGCGCAAAAAGCGGTTGATGTATTAGCAAAAGAAAATATTTCTTGTGAGCTTATTGATTTGAGAACCATTCGCCCACTGGATATGGATACCATCCTTACTTCTGTTAAAAAAACCAACAGATTGGTTATTTTAGAAGAATCATGGCCCTTTGGAAATATATCTACCGAAATTACTTATCAGGTTCAAAGCCAGGCTTTTGATTATTTGGACGCTCCTGTTCAGAAGATCAATACGGCCGATACGCCTGCACCTTATTCCCCTGTATTATTACAAGAATGGTTACCCAACCATGAGGATGTTGTGCGCGCTGTAAAAAAAGTTATGAATTAAACCATTTACCACACTACACATGAACGAATTTGTTTTTTACCTTCCAATAGTACTAGCTGTACTTGGCCTAATAGTTATGATTATCAAAGCTCAATGGGTGCGCAAGCAAGCCGCTGGAGACGCGAAGATGATTGAAATTTCAAGCGCTATTAAAGAAGGCGCACTTGCATTTTTAGGTGCTGAATATCGATTGTTATCCTTTTTTGTTGTTGGTGCATCTGTCGCCTTATACATTGTTTCTACTCTTGTTGAATCTACCCACTGGATGATTGTGCCTGCCTTTATTTTTGGTGCTTTTTTTAGTGCTTTTGCTGGTAACATCGGGATGCGTATTGCCACTGACGCCAATGCACGTACTGCTCAGGCTGCCAAAACAAGTTTGCCAAATGCATTGAATGTATCTTTTAACGGGGGCACCGTAATGGGACTGGGCGTAGCGGGACTAGCAGTATTAGGATTGAGCTTATTGTTTTTGTTTTTTATTGGTCAGTTTATGGGTCAAGAAGGAAGCTTCTATGCGAACATGACCATTGTGCTAGAAACCCTAGCAGGCTTTTCTTTAGGTGCAGAATCTATTGCATTGTTTGCACGTGTTGGTGGAGGTATTTATACCAAGGCTGCAGATGTTGGTGCTGACCTTGTTGGAAAAGTAGAGGCAGGCATACCTGAAGACGATCCCCGTAATCCAGCAACAATTGCTGATAATGTTGGTGATAACGTGGGCGATGTAGCTGGAATGGGTGCCGACTTGTTTGGTTCTTACGTAGCGACCGTTTTGGCTGCTATGGTGTTGGGTAATTATGTCGTAAAAGACATGCTAGACGCTGGCACTGAACTTATTTCTTTTAATGGAATGGGACCAATACTGTTGCCATTGGTCATTGCTGGTGTAGGTGTATTGGCATCTATCATTGGAACGTTATTTGTTCGTATCAAATCTAACGACGCAAAAGAGCCTCAAGTACAAAAAGCGCTTGACACTGGAAACTGGGCTGCAATTTTATTGACATTGGTTGCGAGTTGGTTTTTAATTGACTGGATGCTAGAAGACACCATCAACATGACTTTCTTTGGAGAAGGGGTTGTTGCTGTTCCATCTATAAACGTATTTTTTGCTGCCTGTATTGGGTTAGCTGTTGGTGCCTTGATTTCTATGGTAACCGCATATTATACCTCACTAGGTAAAAAACCTGTAATGGACATCGTTCAAAATAGTTCTACAGGTGCTGCTACCAATATTATCGCTGGACTGGCTGTGGGTATGAAATCTACCTTTTCATCTGTTATTTTATTTGCAGCTGCTATTTATGGTTCTTATGCACTAGCGGGCTTCTATGGAGTTGCGCTTGCGGCTTCTGCCATGATGGCAACCACCGCAATGCAATTGGCAATTGATGCCTTTGGTCCTATCGCGGACAATGCGGGGGGCGTAGCTGAAATGAGTGAACTTGAGCCACGAGTACGTGAGCGTACAGATATCTTAGATTCTGTAGGAAACACCACTGCTGCGGTAGGTAAAGGATTTGCTATTGCCTCTGCTGCACTTACAGCCTTGGCACTATTTGCTGCTTATGTAACATTTACGGGTATTGACGGAATCAACATCTTTAAAGCGGATGTACTGGCAATGTTATTTGTAGGGGGTATGATTCCTGTTGTATTTTCTGCACTTGCCATGCAATCTGTTGGTAAGGCCGCCATGGAAATGGTGCAGGAGGTGCGTCGTCAGTTTAAAGAAATCCCTGGAATTTTAGAAGGAAAAGGAAAGCCTGAGTATGCTAAGTGTGTAGATATTTCTACTAAGGCCGCACTTAAGGAAATGCTATTACCTGGTTTAATTACCATTATTACTCCCATTTTAATTGGTTTATTATTTGGCGCTGAACCACTCGGTGGTTATATGGCAGGTGTATGTGTGTCTGGTGTTATGTGGGCAATTTTCCAAAATAACGCTGGTGGTGCATGGGACAACGCCAAAAAATCATTTGAAGCCGGTGTAGAGATCGATGGTGAGATGACATTTAAAGGTAGTGAAGCGCACAAAGCTGCAGTTACTGGCGATACGGTTGGAGATCCATTTAAAGATACTTCAGGTCCTTCCATGAATATTTTGATTAAACTTACGTGTTTGATCGGTCTTGTGATGGCACCCCTATTAGGTGATGGCCACAGTTCCGATGTGCTTCATGTAGAAGTGCAAATGGAACGCACTGACGAGGGTATGGCTAAAGGTACCCTAACAGTGGTTACTGACCAAGACGGACAGGAAGTTGAACAAGTAAAGGTGTTTGAAGGTACTGCCACTGAAGTTCAAGAAGCTATTACAACGGCTGAAAGTGAACTTGGCGTTACGAAGAAGTAAAAAGCCCGCTCAATTCCGCATCAATTTTTTCAATTACAGCACTGAAATCCGAGGTGTTGTCCACGAAATTAATTTCGTCCACATCAATGATTAGAATTTTACCTTTGTCATAGTTGTGCACCCAAGCCTCATAGCGTTCATTAAGCCTGCTCAAGTACTCAATACTGATAGAATTTTCATAATCCCGTCCACGCTTGTGTATTTGTGAGACGAGATTTGAAATCGAACTTCTTAAATAGATCATCAAATCTGGTCCTTTGACCAAAGACTCCATAAGCTCAAAAACCGCTTGATAATTTTTAAAATCACGATGCGTCATGAGTCCCATTGCATTGAGGTTTGGCGCAAAAATATGAGCATCTTCATATATGGACCGATCTTGTACCACATCATTCCCCTTTTTTTGGATCTCTAAAATTTGTCGGAATCGACTGTTTAGGAAATATATTTGAAGGTTAAATGACCATCGTTCCATTTCGGCATAAAAATCATCGAGGTATGGATTCTCAACAACATCTTCATAATGTGCTTCCCATCCATAGTGTTTATGCAGTAGTTCTGTGAGCGATGTTTTTCCAGCTCCTATATTTCCAGCTATGGCAATATGCATATGTAAAATTTAGCCACAATATAAGTATCTTTCCAAAAAAAAATACACCCTTGATCGCTATAATTTAAATTAAAACTTTTTATGATATATTGTGTCTAATCTTAAATGCGTTATGTTTAAAATTCTCTTATTCTTATCGACCTTAACTCCATTCTTTTCAAATGGACAACTTGCAAAGGCGACTTATACCATGAAAGTAAGTATGAATATGGATTTTACAAACAACCCTAACATCCCAAAAAATGTGGCTGAGCGTATCAAAAAACGCATGTCTGAACCTCAAAGTTTCAATCTGTTTTTTGACCAAACACAATCCTTATACAAAAAAGAGGAAAAGTTAGACAGCCCTCAAGGAGGGCGCCCGGGTGGTTTTATGCGCTTTGGCGGAGGTGATGGCAGTGTTACGCATACCGATCTTGCTGCGCGCAAGCAAACGAGCCAACAAGAATTATTTGGTAAGATATTTTTGGTATCAAAAAACATGAAACAACGCGAATGGACTTTTACGGGAGAATCCAAGCAAATTGGGCAATACACTGCTTATGAAGCAACCTATGTATACAAGAAAGAACCTACAAGTTTCAAGATGTCCTTTGGAAATGGCAATAAACAAGAAGAAAAAGAAAAGGAAGTGCTCGAAAAAGTATCTGTGACGGTCTTCGTTTGGTTTACTCCTGACATTCCTGTTTCTGCTGGACCAGCAAGCTACTTTGGTTTACCAGGATTGGTGCTTATGGTGCAAGACGACAATAGGGTTTTGGTATGTACCGAAGTTCAGATGAATGTTAAAGATAAAATCAAGCTTGAACCACCTAAAAAAGGTCAGGCAGTTACCCAAAAGGAATTTTCGAAAATTAGAGAGAAAAAGGCGAAAGAAATGCGAGAGCGTTTTCGGAATAATGGAAACAGGAGCAAGGGAAGCCGCATCATGATTAGAGGATAGTTAATGAAAAAAACAAAAGTATGCGCATTGCTTTTATTTACTGTATCAGTAAGTGCCTGGAGTCAAAACATTAGATTTGAAGGAGTTGTATTAGACAGTCTTGGTGTGGCCATATCGACTGCAAATATTGTTGCCACCAACCAAGAAACCAATAGAATGGATAATTTTGCTATTTCGGATTTGGAGGGTAAATTTTCTATTGGTATAAAAAACAATGTTCCCTACACCATAAAGATTTCATATTTAGGATATAAACCTGTCACACTCAAACGCAAATCAACCAATGACTTCAATGAGGTGATTGTAATGTATGAGCAGGCAGAGCAGCTGGAAGGAGTGGAAGTCACTTATGAAATGCCTGTATCCATTCAAGGAGATACCATAGTATATAACACCGACTCTTTTAATACAGGCTCAGAACGTAAGCTAAAAGATGTGTTGGAAAACTTACCAGGCATTGAAATCAATTCAGATGGTCAAATTGAAGTTGAAGGACGACAGGTAAGAAAAGTCATGGTTGAGGGAAAAGATTTTTTCGATGGCGACTCAAAAATAGCAACGGAAAACATACCTGCAAATGCCGTTGACAAGGTTCAAGTATTGAAAAACTTCAATGAAATTTCACAGCTGAGCGGTGTCACCAATAACGACGATAATATTGCCATCAACATTAAACTAAAAGAAGGAAAAGACCGCTTTTGGTTTGGTGAACTGGGTGCAGGTGGTGGTGAAAAAGATCGAATATTGCTAAACCCAAAAGTATTTTATTACAGCCCAAAATCCAGCATAAACTTTCTTGGCAATAGAAACAACCTTGGTGAAAATCCATTTACAAGGAAGGACTACTTTAGATTTACAGGTGGGTTTAGAAATCAAAGCAACCAAAGTGGTTCTTCCGTTCAAATTCAAACGGATGACTTGGGGCTTTCAAACCTACAAAATAACAATGCAGCCTCCATTGAAAATGATTTTGCCGCTACCAACTTTTCACATCAGCCCAAAGAGGGATTAACCCTTTCAGGTTTTGCGATACTTTCACAGAACAATACTCGAATCAAATCCATTCGTGAACGCACGTTCACCTCTACGGGTACTAAAGAAGTTACAGACAATGATTTTGATCAGTCAAATACATCGGAACTGTATAAGTTCAGCACGCTCTACAACGCAAATCCTTACTTTCAGTTTGAGTATGATGTGTTCTATCGAAAAGCCGATGAATCGGAATACAGCGACTTAACATCTTCTGCCACAAGAGTAGAAGAAATTAGCTCGCTTCGCGAACAAACACCAAAGCAGTTAAGTCAGAATCTAAATGCCTATTTCACGCTCAATGAGAAGCATATTTTTGCGCTTGAATTACAGCACACCCTTCAAGAGGAAAACCCGTTTTTTGAATTGCTAAAAGAACGCATTCTTTTTCCAAACGTACTCCCCTTAAGCAATCAGCCCGAAGGGTATTTAGTTCAACAAAATCGTTTTACAAAAACCAATAAGCTTGATGGGCGTTTGGAATATTACTATATGTTGAACGATACGACAAGTTTAAATTTTACGTTGGGTACCACCCAAGTCAGACAAGATTATACTTCCAGCATGGGTAACACAGTTGATGGTACACTAACTATTTTTGATCAGCCCAACCTTGTTAACGATGTTCATTTTGATTTTTCTGATATATACGCTGCGGTTCGCTACAGGGTAAAAGTGGGTAAGTTTCTAATCAATCCAGGTTTTACATTGCACAACTACGATATTAAGACCCTTCAATTGAATCCTACTGCGAACAAGGAGACTAGGATTTTACCAGATGTTTGGGTTCGGTATCAGTTCCGCAAGTCAGAATCGCTGCGCTTTACGTATCGGGCACAATTGCGGTATTCTGATGTGAGTAGGCTAGGAGAGAGCTATACCTTTAATAATTACAACAGACTATTCCTTGGGAATAGCGAATTAAAGCCTGCCTATTTTCATAATTTCAGTTTAAACTATTTCAATTTCAATATGTTTAACTTCACGAATATCTTTATTCGTATGGATTACAGGAAGCAGTTTGATAATTTTAAAACAGTAAATGTTGTTTCTGGGATCAATCGCGAATCTTCTCCTTTTAATTCTCCAAAAGCAGAAGAACGAATCAATGTAAATGCACGGCTTCAAAAAAGGTTTAATAACCTAAAAACGAGTTTTACGCTTCGGGCCAAAAAAAACAAATCTTACAATATTGTTAATGGAGATTTGCGGCAATTCAACTACTTCACCCAGTTTGCAAGTGCAACCCTAGCAACTAATTTTAAGGCTGCCCCAAATGTTCAAGTGGGCTATAGCTACAACAACAATCGTTCAAAGGATGAGGATCGTGTTCGTTACTACATTACCGAGCGTCCTTTTGTTGGAGTAGATGCAGCCTTTCTAAACGGTTTTATCTTTTTGGCTGATTACAGTTTCTATGATTATCGCTTGGGGAGTACTTCACTCAATAAATACGACGACCTATCCATGTCACTCCTTTACAACAAGAAAGATAGTAAATGGGAGTTCGGACTTCAAGCAAAAAATGTTTTAGGTAACAGCAGTATAAACCGAGATAATTTTTCTGGGATCTCACAAACCACTACCCTGTATATGATCCAACCTCGTTTTATCTATCTCACGCTCAAATATTTTATTTAGCGTATATTTGATGATGTAACCCCAAAATAATTAAAATGAAGAAATTAATAATATTCTTAATTTCTCTCACTACAACTTTTTCGTCTGCACAATTATTTGATGATTTGGATAAGGTATTGGCCGCTACAACCCAAGACGCACAAACGCTCGTTGATGCATATATTGAACCTCTAGGGCAATCATCGACCTACAGCTTAAACAGCGGTTGGGCATCATCTGCTAAGACACACAAAAAACTTGGTTTTGACATTACTTTTGGTGCAGTATCACCTAGTGTTTCAGATGCGGCAAAGTCATTTAAAATTGCTGATTTAGGATTGAAAGAACTTGAGTCAACAGCTACCACTGCAAGCACTGTTTTTGGGGCTAAGAGTAACACAACTTTTACATATACTTTGCCAGGCAGTAGCATTTCCCAATCTTTAGAAATGCCAGGCGGCTTAGGAGATGATTTGATAATGAACTCAGTTCCTACGCCCTACTTACAACTTGGCTTAGGCTTATTTTTCGATACCGATTTAATGGTACGCTATGTGCCTAAACTAAAAAACCAAGGTGCTGAGTTTGGTCTTTTTGGTATTGGCTTCAAGCATAACCTAATGCAGTATTTTGGTGTTATGGATAAACTTCCGCTTAATATTTCTGCATTGGCGTCTTATTCTAGAATGAATTTGGAATATCAGTTAAGTAGCATTAATACCGACCAAATGGTCAACTATGAAGTAGATACGTTTACCATTCAGGCACTTGGTTCATTGGATTTCCCTGTTATCAGTATAGTGGGTGGTATTGGATATGGCAACGGAAATGTAGCATTTGACATGCTTGGAGATTATAGTATTACACTTGCTGATGGAACGCAAAAAAAACTTACTGACCCCTTAAAATCAGATAAGGACTACACAGGTACTCATGCCATGATTGGCGCTAGAGCTAATTTATTGTTTTTAAAGATCTTTGTCAATTATACGCTTCAGGAGTTTAATACGCTTAATGTTGGGTTGTCTGTAAGTTTTCGCTAAAATTTCTTTGTAAATTTTCATCTTGTTGTATATTTGCACCCACAGAGGAAGGATTTGACTGATTGCAACCTCTCAAAAAAACTGCTAAAACAGCTTGCTTTTGATTACTGCAATCAGTCTTTATACTCCCCAAAAGCAAGATTAT
>JAQWKF010000018.1 GCA_029247985.1 Flavobacteriaceae bacterium | reverse complement strand
AGGTGTTTCCTTGGTCAGCTGTTCTAAGTACAAATCCGCCTCTTTTGTATTGAGAAAGTTTGGATAATACTTTATCGTTGCATCAGGAAGCTCAGGTGCAAAAACATCAAACAGCTCAACCATTATTTTTGTGTTTGTGATTTCTTTTTTTGATGGTTTCCTTTCTGTAATGTAAAAACAATGTATTGACAAATCCCAGAATAAGCGACACGCCAACAATGATATATCCCATCGTAAAAAGCTTGCCTAAATTGGTCTTAGGTGAAAAATCACCGTAGCCAATGGTAGTGAGCGTAATCACTGAAAAATAAAGGGAATCTAACCAAGACCAATCCTCAAGGAATCGATAAGCAACTGTGCCTATGGCAAGAAAGAAATTAGTAGCAAAGAGCAAACTGCGGTAAGCCGGGTCGCGCCAGAATGAAACAAGTGTACGCCAGAAAAAGAGCATGGTAGGTTATTTTTAGTGAAAATAAAAAAATCCCTCAACTTATAAAAGCGAGGGATTTTAATTCCGTGCCCTTCGGCAAAGCTCAGGGCCCTCTGAAAATGCTCAGGGCCCTCTAAAAATGCTCAGGGCCCTCCGAAAATGCTCAGGGCCTTTCGATAAACTCAATGCCTAAAGATTTTACTTTATCATGTCAAAGCTTCGTTGGATAAAGGCAGTAAGTTCTTCGCCTTTTAGTAGCGATTGTGACAACCGTGCTAAATCCAATGATTGTTTTATCAGACGTTCTTGTTTCTTTTTGGTTTTGGTTTCCAAAATCTGACTTACCAATGGGTGGTTTACGTTGACTACCAGCTGATACATATCAGGGAATCCACCGCCAAACATGCCGCCACCGCCGCCTGTTTGTTGCATTTCTTTCATACGACGCATAAACTCGGGTTGGGTAATCATAAAGGGAGCTGCTTCGCTGTCCATAGCCTCTAATTGAACCGTATACTGCTCCTTTGGCACGACGCTTTCAATCATGGGTTTAAGCGCTTCTTTCTGTTCGTCAGAAAGCTTTGATAATTGCGGTTCGTCTTTAACAATAAGCTTGTCTATGTGGTCGCTGTCGACACGAACAAATCCGAGCTTGTCATCTTCTTGCTCTAATTTTTGCAATAGATGCCCTACTATGGGTGAGTCTAGCAACAGCACCGTATACCCTTTGGCTTTTGCTGCTTCAATGTAGGCGTGCTGTTCGTCAGTATTGGCAGCATAGAGTTGAATGAGCTTGCCATCCTTGTCAGTCTGCGCATCTTTGGTTTGCTCTTTTAATTCGTCGAGGGTCAAATAAGTGCCTGCTGTGGTTGGAAAAAGGTTAAAGCTTTTTGCCTTATCAAAAAACTTGTCTTCTGAAAGCATCCCATATTCAATTACAACTTTAATATCGTTCCATTTTTTCTCTAGATTCTCTCTGTCATTTTTAAATATAGACTGAAGTTTATCAGCCACTTTTTTGGTGATGTAGTTGCTTATTTTCTTTACTGCGCCATCTGCTTGTAAGTAACTTCTCGATACATTGAGTGGAATATCGGGTGAGTCAATGACACCTCTTAGCATGGTTAAGAACTCGGGCACGATTCCTTCTACATTATCAGTAACAAAAACCTGATTTTGATACAATTGAATACGGTCTTTTTGTACGTTGAGATCGTTGTTCAGTTTTGGAAAATAAAGGATGCCTGTCAAGTTAAATGGGTAGTCTACATTAAGGTGAATGTGAAATAAAGGCTCCTCAAACTGCATGGGATATAATTCCCTGTAAAATGACGTGTAGTCTTCGTCTTTTAAATCGCTTGGTTTCTTGGTCCAAGCAGGGTTTGGGTTATTTATAATATTATCAACTGTTTCTTTGGTTTCTTTTTTATCATCGCCTTCACCTTCCTCATGTGTTTCTTCCTTGGTTCCAAACTTAATGGGAATGGGCATGAATTTGTTGTACTTAGTCAATAGCGCTGTAATACGTGATTCTTCTAAAAACTCATCAGAGTCTTTATCAATGTGCAATACGATTTCAGTACCACGCGCTGTTTTGTCATGTTCTACCAAGGTGTATTCTGGCGATCCATCACAGCTCCAGTGAGCCGCAGGAGCATCTGTATGTGACTTGGTGATGATTTCTACTTTTTCTGATACCATAAAAGCAGAATAAAACCCAAGACCAAAGTGTCCTATAATGCCACTGTCTTTAGCACTATCTTTGTATTGGTTGATGAATTCTTCAGCTCCCGAAAAAGCAACTTCATTTATATACTTATTGACCTCATCAGCTGTCATACCCAAACCTTGGTCAATAACATGTAATGTTCTGTTTTCCTTATCAATTTTAATCTCAATTTGCGGACTTCCATATGCCACTTTGGCTTCGCCAATGTTGGTGAGATGTTTGAGCTTTAGGGTAGCGTCTGTAGCGTTTGATATCAGCTCTCGTAAAAAGATTTCATGATCGCTGTAAAGGAATTTCTTTATTAGTGGGAAAATGTTTTCTACTGCAACATTTATTTTACCTGATGACATAAGTTTTTGTTTTTTATTCTTTTACCAAAAAAAGTACCAAAATGAAAAGAGTGACAGTATGGCATAATATTTTTTGTTTAATAAATTTGTTTTTTTGTTAAACGTTTTTATATTTGTGGAGTAATCAATCAACAAAATTATTGTTGCGGAGAAAATTGCTATGAAACTCTTTTGATTACACACATTCCTTTTTATTGGTTTGTTTAATTTTGGTTAAGTTGTTCGAAGGTGCATCGTGGTTGTTGCACCTTCTTTTTTTTTTACCATCATAATTTCGTTAATTGCTATTTAATTTAATCAAAAATGTATCAATCTCGTATAGTAGGCCTCGGACATTACGTTCCACAAAACATAGTTACCAATGACGATTTGTCCAAACTAATGGACACAGATGATGCTTGGATTACAGAAAGGACTGGTATAAAAGAACGCCGTCTTATTGAAAAAGATTCTGGCGAGGGCACTGCCTCGATGGGTGTTAAGGCTGCTGAAATGGCACTCGAAAGGGCTGGGGTTTCTAAAGACGATATTGATCTTGTAATATTTGCCACACTTAGTCCTGATTTATATTTTCCTGGTTCTGGTGTGCTTTTGCAAGACCTCATGGGTATGGGAACCTGCCCTGCACTTGACATAAGAAATCAATGCTCAGGTTTTATTTATGGTCTTTCTGTTGCGGATCAGTTTATTAAAACAGGTATGTATAAGAATGTATTACTCGTTGGATCTGAATACCACTCGGGAGGAATGGATTTCACCACACGCGGACGTACGGTCTCGGTTATTTTCGGGGATGGTGCAGGAGCTGCCGTGATAACACGGGAGGAAGATGCGACCAAAGGGATTCAATCCACACATTTGCATTCTGAGGGTAAATATGCTGAGGAACTGGCCATTATTGGCCCAAGTACTAAGCGATGGATCCCTGAAATTGTAGCTAACTATGATGAGGACGATATGCGATACCATCCTTATATGAATGGGCAATTGGTGTTTAAGAATGCAGTTGTTCGCTTTAGTCAAGTGATCCAAGAGACACTACAGAAAAATGGAAAAAACGCAACCGATATAGACTTATTTATTCCGCATCAAGCCAATTTGCGTATTGCACAATTTGTGCAAAAGAAATTTAGCCTGCGAGACGACCAAGTTTACAATAATATCATGCGCTATGGCAATACTACTGCCGCATCGATTCCTATAGCTATGTCAGAAGCATGGGCTGAGGGTAAAATAAAGCAAGATGATACGGTGCTACTTGCCGCTTTTGGCAGTGGATTCACTTGGGGAAGTGCGCTGATACATTGGTAGTCCAATTCCTGAAACCCACAGAAGTAGTGCTGAAATAGCTCCGTTTAAGGCCAGCACAAAAAAGCCAAACTCAAAACCCAAAGTAGTTTTACAAAGTACAGCCACTCCATAAGATATCGTGGGTGCTGCAATACATAAATAGGGTACTAACCCATCTCTTATTTGTAGATTTGAAAAAATACCTAAGAGGAACAAGGCCAATAAAGGCCCATAGGTATACCCAGCAAATAGCAATAATTGAGCAATCACACTTTCGTCTCTAATAAAATAGTAGAAAAGTACAATACACAACCATAAGACAACAGCCATAATAAAGTGGATTTTTTTTCGCTGCTGAATTCCTTTTTTTCCTGACGCAATTCCCCATAAGTCAATGCTTGCACTTGTGGCAAGTGAAGTCATGGAGCTGTCAGCACTACTAAAAGCCGCAGCAATGAGTCCAAATACAAACGCATATGCGACCACTGTTCCAAGTGTTGATTGCGTAGCTATCATGGGAAAAAGATCGTCCCCAGCAGCGGTTATTCCTTTGGATTGAGCATAGGCACTCAACAGCACACCAAGAACCAAAAATAGCAAGGTAACGATCACCAAGGCAATGGTAAACCATAATATATTTTTTTGTGCATCTTTTAGCGAGCGACAACTCAAATTTTTCTGCATCATTTCTTGGTCAAGTCCAGTCATGGCAAAGGCAATAAGTGCTCCAGCAAAAAACTGCTTTACAAAATGCTGACCACTGCTCCAATCCTCCCAAAAAAACAGTTGTGTATTGGGTTGTGAATGCCACCATACCCACAAAGATTGGGTGTCTAACTGAAGCTCAAAAAACAATGCATAAACTGTAATGCTCAAAGCTATCAGCATGCACAGCGTTTGGGCTGTATCGGTGTAAATAATCGTTTTAATGCCTGATTTTTTGGTGTAGAGCCATATGCCGATTAGCGCTACAGCTGCACTCAGCCAGAATGGAATATTATGTTCGTCTAGTACGAGCCAATGCAATACCTTTAACAATAAAAATAGGCGAAAGCTAGTGCCTGTTATTCTGGACAGAATAAAAAAAGCGGCACCTGTTTTATAACTTTTTTCACCAAACCGTTGTTGTAAATAAGTGTAAATACTAATCACATTCCACTTATAGTAGAGCGGTAGTAATACCGTGCCTATGCACAAATAACCTAGCGCATAGCCTAATACCATTTGCACATAGCCCAATTGGGTAGTGGTAACCCATCCAGGAACAGATATAAACGTGACTCCCGAAAGCGTTGCGCCTATCATACCAAATGCGACCAGATACCAAGGAGCCTTATTGTCGGCTGCAAAAAAGCTAGTGTTGCTATCGCTGTTGCCTACTAAATACGAGGTGCTGTAGAGCAAAGCAAAATAGATCAAAAAACAAAACACCAGCATTTGAGCGGTCATCTCTTTTTTTTGTCAAATATAACGTATGTGACTATTGTTTAAATAGTGTATTTTTGAATCATGGATATTCCGTCTTCTTTAGTTCAGAAAGCAGTAGATGAAATTGCACAACTTCCAGGAATAGGTAGACGGTCTGCACTACGAATTGTGCTTCATTTGTTACGCCAACCCAAAGATTTTAGTGCACGTCTTTCAGATGCTGTTGCAACACTGCGCGAGCAAATACGTTATTGCATTACGTGCCA
>JAQWKF010000017.1 GCA_029247985.1 Flavobacteriaceae bacterium | reverse complement strand
ATTACTTTCCTGCCATCACCAAAAATATTGATGGCGCCACCATTGGCTCTATCCCCAACTCCGTCCTTATTCACATTCGCAGCTGTATTATTTATAAAAAGGGATTCCGTTATTATTGCAGTTCCTACACCTGAGCCGCTGATCGCTCCTCCATTTCCTCTTGAAAGGTTATTTTTGAAAATCGAATTGGCAATTGTCACATTTCCTTCACTAAAAAAAAGCCCTCCACCTGCTTTGTCCACTCCTCCTGTTGAATTGTCATCAAAAACACAATTTGTAAACGTTAAATTAGAATCAGCATTCATATTTATGGCACCCCCATTAATCGAGGACTCCTTGTTTCCCTTGAATGTAATATCAGAAAAAGAGACATCTAAATCTGCTTGACTGATATGAAACAACCTATCTGTGCCAACTTTATTTTGATTGGGGAATAAAGTAGCATTGTTTGTTCCTACAAAATCAATACTTTTCTTAACAGTTACTTTGGAATTATGTATTACTGAACCTGAAATATTGATTGTATTGTCACTGTTAGATGCATTGTAGGCGGTTTGAACAGCTGCAAATGCAGTTCCAGGACTCGTTCCTGTATTTGAATCATCTCCAAATTCATCAACATAGTATGCAGTAACTTGAGGCAAATTGGGGTATGAGGGTTTGTCGATTGTTAAGGTAATTTCATTTCGAAGTGCTTGCCCTGCTTGTCCTGTAAGCCACAAGTAATAATCATTGGGTAATCCATCATAATTTGTAAATTGACTTTGCCCGGATGAGGGAGGGTTTTGGTCTACTTTGAATATGCATGTCCCTTCATCCATTTCATCAAACATGGCTACGTATATGGTCTCCACGTTTTCATCAATAGCATTGTGGAATTGCCTCCATAAAAAATCTCCTTTTAATCTGGATGTAGCATTTAAGTCAGAATTAGTTCCTTGACTTTTCTTTAGGTTTTGCCAACTGAACCCAGGAAATACAACTGGCATATACAGCAAATTATTTGCATCACACCATGCTTTATCTGCAGCAATGATATTTTTGTGTGAATCTATTCCATTAATGTCAGAATACCTCCCAGGAGTCCAAGGATGGACAATATCAGCTGATAAAATGACATCATGCAATTGTGAGTTAGTGGTAGAATCATTATTAAGTGTCCTCCAACTTCTAGGCACACCTAATAGTACTGTGCAGCCACCATAATTAGGGTCATTTTTAAAAAAATTAACAAGCTCTTGTACGTCATCTAAAGTGTAATTATCCGTACGATTAAAACCTACACCCCAAATGGCAACTATGGGTTTTTGATTGTAAGTCAGTAAGTGGGCTTTTGATGGGTTATTCAACTCATGCTGAGTTACCAATTCTTGCCAGTCAAGTTTTATATCATCAATCATGGTACCAGTAACATTAGCTCCAGAAAGATCGTACATTACGCCAATTAACCTGTTGTGTTGTATAGCTCCGGCAATGGCGTTGTTTAAAACCACATTATTATTGGCTTTTAATTTGGGTGCATTTGATTTTAAATTGAGTACGAATCGTTGTATAAATGCACCGTCAATTCCATAATCATTCATCCATTTAAAGTGTCGATTAACTGTCTTGCTATTTGCAGATGAAAAAACGGTAGCAACAGATCCGTCTTTGTGCGTAAATTGTGTGTCATATTTTTCATCTTCATCCGCTTCGCTCATGTCTGGCCATAAATCTATGGTTACTTCCCCAGGCTCAAATTTTTTAACTCCGTTGACACTTGTTTGATAATGTTTCCAGTTCAAATCAGAACCATCCGTTGGAGTATTAAACCAGCCTTGATAGCCTGCAATCACTTTTCCAACAATAGAATTGGAAGCATTGTTATTGATGGTTAAATCGTAATCTACATCCGTAAACTCTTGATAAGGTCTATTAGGAAAAGAAAGTAACTTAGTCCTCAAAATATTTCTTAGTTCTGTTGCTTTTTCCGGATTTGAATCAAAAACATTCTGTATTTCATAGGGATCATTGTTTATATCAAATAATTGATCTTGAACGTGATATAAACTGTATTCGTTTGCAGCTATACTTCCTAAGGATACATTCGGAACATAATAAGGCAATGAAACTTGTGTACCATTTGGTCCATTAAAGGTTTGTCCATTTGATATTTTTGTATTTGTGGCATCATCATAGCGCACTGTAATGTATTTCCAATCTTTGGTTCTGATTGCCCTAGAAAAACCTAATTCGAAGAATAAGTAATCGTGTATAGGAGCTGTTGAGTTATTTAAAATGACGTTTTTCAAACTTTGACCATCCGTGTCAGAATTTGAAAGATTAGCGCCTGTGAGTTCTAATATTGTTGGCGCTAAGTCAATTGTTTGAACCAACTCATTATATGTTGATGCAGAAGTGATTCCATTTTTCCAATATATTAATAATGGAACTTTTATACCTCCTTCATAATTAGTGGCCTTGCCGTGATTAAAATCTCCATGATCAGAAGTAATAATTATGATCGTATTGTCTAATTTCCCTTTTTCATCAAGTTTATCAATAACTGCTCCCACAGCATAATCAAACCACCTTAACCATGCGTGTCTCAAGTCTTTAGCAGGCATGGCTGAAATCTCGCTCTTAATTTCTGCTCTACTTGGTAAATATGAATAATCTTGTGTTAAAACACCTTTTGATGTGATATTCACATCTGAGTCTAATCCGGCATAATAACTTCCACTATTAAACCAATATGGCGCTGGACCATGAGGTATCGTTTCATTGTAACATATAAAAAAAGGATCAGGCCCAGAACTATCTATATAATCAATTACAGATTTGTTTTTATACTCAACATTATGAACATTAAGATCGTCATTTTTTAACTCTTTTAAATTCGCAGCATAAAAAGCATCTACATAATCAAATCCAAAATCTTTCATTCTATTTGCCCATTTATCGTGGTTGAATTTCATGGCATCAGAAACTGCTAAATCATATGGATCATCAGATTGTGAATATGCCAGGAAACCATTAATACCCTGAGTATAAGTGTTCAAAACGTTGTGATCAATAATATGGGATTTGCCGATAAAAGCCGTTTGATAGCCAATAGCTTGGAGCTGTTTAGGAAGGTTTGTTCTGGTTTCTTCTAATTCAATATTATTCGAAATCCTGCTTAAACTGCCTAAGGGAAAATTATTTAAAAATTTGGTCCCTTCAGACCTACCTGCATATCTACCAGTTAAAAAAGAATATCTACTTGGGCTACAAATGGACGAGGACACAAAAGCATTACTAAATACCATTCCATTTGCTGCCAAGTTATCTATGATAGGGGTATGAACTTTATTGTCGCCATTAAAGCCAAAAGGTCTTGATTGGTTTTGATCATCAATACTCCTCAAGGGTATTGAACTTTGATCATCCGTAATAATTAGTATTACATTGGGTTGTTCTGTTTGTCCAGTTACATGTGTAATACTCCACAAAGAAACGAATAAAACAAGTAAATTAATTGGTTTAAAAAACATGGACAGAAGTCGGTATAAAAAAACTACAACTGAAAAATAAACATTATTCAGTTGTAGCAAATTAATTTTAACAAATAAAAGTTATTACTGAATAAGCGCTTTTTTAGTGATGGCATTATTCTTGTTTTGAAGTAAAACAAAATAAACACCCGATTTTAAAGAGCTAACGTCAATGTTTTCATTGTCTTCAACATCATTTTTAGACATAACATTTGCGCCCAAAACATTGTAGATGTCCATTTTTATTGGGTTATTGGCTGAATGTTGGACAAACAATGATTTTGATTGCTTTTGATAAAAAACCACCACGTCTTTTTTATCCAAGTGCTCAAAACTCAATGTATATCCAGAATCCCAAGATCCAGCATCATTCCCATCTGATCCAAAATCAATTGGGCTATCCAAACCAGCTGCAACATTGTCATAAATTACCTTACCCAATGTGGCATCAAAACGTAAGTTAGAAGCACTTAGGTCGGCTTCAATAATTGATGTATTATAAGTGTCACCTGCATCTAGATCAGGGACTATTTTTTTAGTCAATGAATTAACAAGACTCAATGTAACACCAGCAACCAAGCCCAAATCAGAGTTAGCAGTATTGGTTCCGTTTGTAGCAATGTTTCCGTAAATCAAACAATTTTGTATAGTAAATGGTTTATTACCTTCAATGCGGAGTGCTCCACCTTTAGACTGATTGGTTCCACCTGTAAAGCTGTTATTGAAAAAAGTTGAGTTGGTAATGCTACTTTCAGTATTTCCGCCTCCTAGGTACATAACGCCACCATCTTGTGATGCCGTATTATTTACAAATGTAGACTGACTAACGGTTAACTTCCTTCCGGTTGTAGTCACACTGACAACGCCTCCTCTTACGGCACTGTTTCCATTAAATAAAGAATTAGTAATGGTCAAGTCTCCTGTTGCACCAGCTAATACAACACCCCCATTATTTGTTGTAGCATTATTTAAAAAAGTACACCCATCTAATGTAAGATCAGAATTTACTGTCATATTGAAAACGCCACCTTGGACAGAAGCATTAGCGTTTTGGAATGTAATATTTTTAAATACAATTGTTTTATTTGCTGCTGAAATATTGTACATCCGAGCCGTAGCTGTAGCAGAAATAATAGCATCTGTTTGACCTTCAAATGTCAAAGATTTACCAACAGCAACTTGCCCCGATTGATTTATAGAACCAACTACAATGATTTTGTCTCCATCTGCAGCAGCACCCACAGCGTAGCTAACAGTACTAAATGCAGCAGCCTCGCTCAAACCACCGCCGGCAACATTGGCGCCACCTGCTTTTACATAATAAGTTTCTTGAGCAGACAAGGTGAAGCAAAAAATTATGGTGAAAAAGTAAAATAAATATGTTTTCATAAGATTGTTATCATTTTGATTAGATATTGTTAAAGTAACAATGAACCTATTAATAATTAATTAATTTAGGATTAATTAACGTGAAATTTTTAAAAAATACTTATTTAAGAAATTAAGCTTAAATCAAATTCTATACTTATGACTTCTTTAAATGAGTATTTAAATTCAGTACCATAAAGAGAATTGTATTTTCTCTGGAACTCTTCAAAAGTGCTTTTGGCTAAACTGTGATTACCCTTGTAATTATGAGCTCTAGTCTTATAAATTATAGCCTGTTCATTAATTGAATCAAAGGATAATACAGACTCCATTATTCTGAGAATTAAGTCGGGGTCGTTCTTAGTATTAAAGCTTTTTGAAAAGTTTAAAAGAACATCAATAACCTTGTCATTTATATCTGATTTAAAAGAGTCTAGCCATTCATAAGTTACATTGTTTAAAACAGGGCCGTTTCTTAATATGTCAAGTAAAGATTCCATTTGGTGCTGTGAAACATCATTTTTGTTTTTTAAAATTCCTAATAGTACTGATAAATCAGTATCAAGTTGATCGTCAAGGAAATGCAACTTCCAATATCCTGTTTTTTTAGAAATTTCAATATTTGCGACTTGCTTCAATAACACACGTAATTTTGCAATGTTAACGGATCTATTGTTCCGAGCTTTTGAGTCTGACTTAATTCCCCACAATGTTTCTTCAAGTTTTTCAGACGAAAGCCCTTTGTTCTTATAAAATGTGT
>JAQWKF010000133.1 GCA_029247985.1 Flavobacteriaceae bacterium | reverse complement strand
GTGAGGTGGGTAAGTTTGCACCTTTCTTTGAAATAATCGGCATTAAAATAGTTTGCCTGCAAAGATGCGAAAAATCAATGTTTTAAACGAGAATTATTCTTCGGGGGCTTCTTCTATGACTTCCCCTTTAATCTTAAGGGCCACCATAGGAACGGATGCATTGGAAGCAACAGTGATGGTTTTTCGAATGGGTCCAACACGCTCTGTGTCATATTTGACTTCAATGATATCCGATGCACCAGGTGCAATGGGCGCGTCTGGTTTTTTAGGAATAGTACAGCCACAAGAGGAACGTACTTGCGTAATTTCGAGTTCTGAAGTTCCTGTATTGGTAAATTTAAACTGACGGATACCATCTGCCCCTTTGACAACAGTACCGTAATCAATGGTAAGAGAGTCAAATGTAATGACCGCAAAGTCTTGTCCAGTAGCCGTTAAGCCTAATATAACAGTGAAAAAAAATAAAAATATTCGCTTCATGACAATAAATTTGGTTTTACTAAAGTAAGCATAAGTGTCAATTGTGCAAAATTAGGGCTTTCAATTTCAACACTCGATGCCTACATTTGCGCATAATAAGCACTATCGCATGTCCATACCATCAAAATTCACACCAAAAGTCGTTGAGCGAAAGTGGTATGACTACTGGACAGCGAACAATTATTTTCATTCTACACCAGACTCTCGAGAGCCCTATACCATTGTGATTCCGCCTCCGAATGTTACAGGTGTGCTGCACATGGGACATTTGATGAACAATACACTTCAAGATGTATTGATTCGTCGTGCGCGTATGCGGGGCTACAACGCTTGCTGGGTGCCAGGGACAGATCACGCTTCTATTGCGACAGAAGCAAAAGTGGTAAATAAGTTGAAAAGTCAAGGCATAGATAAGAATGAAATTGGGCGTGAAGCTTTTTTAGAGCACGCTTGGGAATGGACACATGAACACGGGGGAATAATCCTCGAGCAATTAAAAAAATTGGGTTGTACTTGTGATTGGGATCGCACTAAGTTCACCCTAGACCCCGAAATGTCTGCATCGGTTATCAAAGTCTTTGTTGACTTGTATAACAAAGGCATGATTTACCGAGGTTTCCGCATGGTGCACTGGGATCCTGAAGCACAAACCACACTCTCAGACGAGGAGGTTATTTATGAAGAGCGACAAGGAAACTTGTATCATATTGCCTATGCCATTGAAAACAGCGACGAAAAAGTCGTTGTAGCCACAACAAGACCTGAAACACTTTTTGGTGATACAGCCGTTGCCATTCACCCAGAAGACGAGCGCTATCTTGCTCTGCATGGCAAAAAAGCCATAGTACCCATTGTCAATAGGGTAGTGCCCATCATCAAAGATACTTATGTAAGTTTGGATTTGGGAACTGGCTGTTTGAAGGTTACTCCTGCACATGACGAAAATGACAAGGTCTTAGGGGAAAAACACAAATTGGAAATTGTTGACATTTTCAATGCTGATGCGACACTCAACCATCAGGGCTTGCATTATGAAGGAAAAGACAGATTTGCGGTACGCAAAGCCGTGGTAAAAGAGTTAGAGGCAGCTGGTGCACTTGTTAAAGTAACGCCTCACATGCATAAGGTGGGCACTTCAGAACGGACAAAGGCTGTTATAGAGCCTCGTTTGTCAGATCAATGGTTCTTGAAAATGGCAGATTTGGCTAAACCAGCCATTGATGCAGTTGAGGATGGCGATGTGCAATTAGTGCCTAAAAAGTTTATCAATACCTACCGGCACTGGATGCAAAATATCCGTGATTGGAATATCTCAAGACAGCTTTGGTGGGGCCACCAAATACCTGCCTATTACTATGGATCTAACAGAGAACACGTCGTAGTAGCAGAAAGTAAATCGGCCGCCCTTGAAAAAGCAAAGACCGACAGCGGTAATACAGCACTAACGCTTGCAGACCTGCATCAAGACCCAGATGTTCTTGACACTTGGTTTTCTTCATGGCTTTGGCCCATATCGGTTTTTAATGGTGTTTTGGAGCCAGACAATAAAGAGGTTTCCTATTACTATCCCACACAAGAACTGGTTACAGGCCCCGATATTCTTTTCTTTTGGGTAGCAAGAATGATAATGTCTGGTTATGCTTTGCGCAACGAAAAACCATTTTCCCATGTATATCTCACGGGTCTTGTTCGTGATGGGCAAGGAAGAAAAATGTCCAAGCAACTTGGCAATTCTCCCGATGCCATTAAGCTTATGGAAACTTACGGCGCAGATGGTGTTCGTGTAGGGTTACTTTTGAGCGCAGCAGCAGGAAACGACTTGTTATTTGATGAAAATTTATGTCAACAAGGAAAAAACTTTGCTAATAAAATTTGGAATGCTTTCCGTCTGATTCAAAGCTGGGAGGTAGACGAAACCTTAAAGCCTTGCACTACTGCAACTGCAGGCATTGATTGGTATTCAGCTAAATTTCATCAGACCTTGGCTACTATTGACGATCACTTTAGTAAATACCGTATATCTGATGCCTTGATGTCAACTTATAAGCTTGTATGGGACGACTTCTGCTCTTGGTTTTTGGAAATCGTTAAGCCAGCTTACAATACAGGAATAGACCGTGAGACCTATGAAAAAGTATGTGTGCTTTTTGAAGACAACTTACGGCTGTTGCACCCCTTTATGCCCTTTCTTTCAGAAGAACTATGGCATGCCCTTAAAAGGCGCACTAAAGCAGAAGCCTTAATTGTTTCTGATTGGCCAAAGCAAAAAAATATTGATACGGCCATTTTAAAACAATTTGAGCATACAGCGTCCTTAATTGCACAATTGCGAACGGTTCGAAAAGAGCAAAATATTTCTTTTAAAGAGCCATTGGACTTGATAGAAACCAACCAAGACAATATTTCACTAAGACCTATTGTTGAGAAGTTGGTAAATGTTCAAACATGGAGTAAAGTGGCACAAGCACCTGATCAGGCAATTTCATTTAGGGTAAACGCACATGAATATTTTGTACCTGTAAGTGCCTCTAATATTGAAGAAGAACGAAAAAAAATGGAAGAAGAGTTGGCTTATCAACAAGGCTTCTTAAGATCAGTAGAAAAAAAATTATCTAACGAACGTTTTGTTTCAAATGCGCCTGAACAAGTTGTTGCAACAGAACGAAAGAAAGCGGCAGACGCGCAAACAAAAATAACAGCACTTAAAGCCAGACTTTCGGCGCTTTAGTTTTTTGATGTAATAAGCGTTACACCTCCTTTTACAACTTGCCCTTCTTTAACAAGTATTGAAGTTTTTATGGGTAAGAATACATCGACTCTCGACCCAAATTTGATAAAACCAGCATCTGTTCCTTGCGTGACAGTTTGACCTTCTTCGGCATAGTTTACAATTCGTCTGGCTACTGCACCTGCAATTTGACGGTATAGCACTTCTCCATAGGATGGATTATCAACCACAATAGTGGTTCTTTCATTCAATGTCGATGATTTTGGATGCCATGCAACGAGATACTTGCCTGGGTAGTACTTGCTAAATACAACTTTACCTGAAACAGGATATCGGGTTACATGCACATTTAAGGGGGACATAAAAATGGATACTTGCAATCTTTTGCCTTTAAAATATTCGGGTTCTTCAACTTCTTTTACAATAACCACTTTCCCGTCAACAGGCGAGACTACGGCGTCTCGAAGCGCAAGTGGTGGTCGGTCGGGATTTCTGAAAAATTGAAGTATTAAAACCAGAAAAACAAGCAGTGTAATTTGGAGTGTAATACGTAGCCACTTAAGGCTTATAAACTGTTCTGTTAACATTGTAGCCACAGCTATGAGCACAAAACTCACGATAATAATGGTAAACCCTTCTTTATGAAACATAAGCAAATAAATTCAGTAGTAATATATATATGGGCGCTGCCAATATGGAGCTGTCTATGCGATCATAAATCCCGCCATGTCCTGGCAAAATACTTCCACTATCCTTAACACCACAAACACGTTTTATTTTGGATTGTACCAAATCGCCTAAAGCGCCTAAAATAGCTGTAACCACAAGAATCAAAATCCAACTGTATTGGACATTATCTATGTTAGCGGCATAAGATAAAGCTAGCGTAGCAACGAGTATTCCTCCAAGGCTCCCTTCAATTGTTTTGTTGGGAGAAATGGTAGGTGCTAGTTTTCGTTTTCCAAACAATGATCCAATTACATATGCGCCAGTGTCGCTTAGCCAGATTATACCAAAAAAATATAAAACATAGATGGGGTTTGATTCTCCTAACAAGGCCAGTAAAACCAGGGGAATACATATTTGGAACAAACTAAAAAAATATACAGCTTTTAGGCTGTAGCTCGACTTATTTGAACTGCTAAAAAAGCTCAACATAACCACACTCCCAAGAACTCCTAAACCAATTAGGTAAGGAAGATATTCTGGAGTGAATTGAGCTATCATATACCCCGCAGGAAAGAAAAGATAGCTTAAAATAATTTTATTATTGGTAATTCTTTGAAGCTCCCATTGTGCTATAAGTGCCATTAGAAAAAGAACTACAGAAAACAAAGTAGCATTTATGTATAGGCTGCCTAGGAGCAATCCAACATAGAGGAATGAAGTTAAGGAACGAATTAAAAAATTCATGAAAAATCTTCAAGTAAAAGCAAGTAAACTTCTTTGACACTGCTGCCATAGTTCATGTAGTTTTCATCGCTCATTACATCTGTTTTAAATTGTTTTATCGAAGTAATGTTCAGGGGAATGTTGTCAGCATAGCGGTTCTTGATGCTTTTTAATCCTTCTGAAACGGTTTTTGAAAACTGTCGGGTGCCAGCTATAACCACCAATGTTTCTGGCAGATCTGCCAACTTATTAGAACCCAATTGACGCTCGCACACTACAATACTTCCGTCATAGGCTACAATGGATTCGCAGCTACATAGCATGACTTTGGCGTTGAGATTGGTTCTTGTTAGGGTAATACCAACGTCTAATTTTTTGGCTAGGACAGGGTCTAGACAAAACAACTCTCTTATTTCAGTGGGATATTCTTTTACAATGGAGAGAAAGGCATCTTTTGCATCTTGAAGGGATTCACAATAGACAAATTTCCCGCCACAAGAGGTGAATTTTTGAGCAAACGATTGCTCAATTGGAAGCTCTTTGAGCGGCATATGCGGACCGCGCTCATCGACATCCTGTTCTTCTTTAGGAACCGTTTTTTTTCCAAAAATATTTGACCAGAATTTACTCACACATCAGGGTTGTTACACAAAGGTAACAAATCACAAATTACTTGGCATCATTTGTTTTTGTAGAATCTTCTGACTTGGTTGGTTTTTTATTCTTTAATGATGCCGTTTTTGTTTTGGGTTTAGCCACTTCAGCCTCTGGCTTTTCGAAAGGCCGCTTCCCAAAAATACGTTCTAGGTCATCTTTAAAAATAACTTCTTTTTCAAGCAAGTGCTCTGCAAGTTCTGTGAGCTTGTCTTTGTGTTTCTTGAGCAATTGAATGGCACGTTTGTATTCTTTTTCAACGATTTCCGAAATCTCAGCATCTATTGTCTTAGCAGTTTCTTCAGAATAAGGTTTGGTAAAGCCATACTCGCCTTCGTTGGTTTGATAATACGTAATGTTTCCAACCTTATCGTTCAAACCATAAATGGTTACCATAGCTCTTGCTTGTTGAGTTACTTTCACTAAGTCGCTAAGTGCACCCGTAGAAATTTTATTAAAAATAATGCTTTCTGCAGCCCTACCGGCTAGCGTAGCACACATCTCATCTAGCATTTGTTCGGTGCGCACAATTTGTCTTTCTTCGGGCAAATACCAGGCTGCTCCTAGCGATTGACCCCTAGGCACAATGGTTACCTTAACAAGTGGAGCAGCGTGTTCAAGCATCCAGCTTACCGTTGCGTGACCTGCTTCGTGAAAAGCGATGGTCTTTTTTTCCTCTGGGGTAATGATTTTACTTTTCTTTTCAAGCCCTCCAACTATCCGGTCTACGGCATCTAAGAAATCTTGGCGCCCCACCTTTTTTTTGTTTTTTCTGGCTGCAATTAGTGCCGATTCATTACACACGTTGGCAATATCAGCTCCTGAAAAACCAGGTGTTTGTTTGGCCAAAAAGTCAACATCAAGCTTGGTATCCGACTTTAATGGCTTGAGGTGTACTTTAAAAATTTCTTTACGCTCCCTCAAGTCAGGAAGATCAACATAAATTTGTCGATCGAAGCGCCCTGCTCGCATTAGTGCCTTGTCCAGTACGTCTGCACGGTTGGTTGCTGCAATAACAATTACATTGGTGTTGGTGCCAAAGCCATCCATTTCAGTAAGTAGCTGGTTGAGGGTATTTTCACGTTCGTCGTTAGAGCCTGTAATATTGTTTTTACCTCTTGCACGCCCAATGGCATCAATTTCATCAATAAATATAATAGCAGGTGATTTGTCTTTTGCTTGCTTGAACAAGTCACGCACACGCGATGCACCTACGCCCACAAACATCTCCACAAAGTCTGAACCTGACAATGAGAAGAAAGGCACTTTGGCTTCACCAGCAACCGCTTTGGCCAATAAGGTTTTTCCAGTTCCAGGAGGGCCTACTAATAAAGCGCCTTTGGGAATTTTACCACCCAACACCGTGTATTTACTTGGGTTTTTTAGAAAGTCAACAATTTCTTGCACTTCTTCTTTTGCGCCTTCTAATCCTGCAACATCTTTGAATGTGATTTTAACATCGGTTTTTTCATCAAACAGCTTGGCTTTCGATTTTCCAATATTGAATATTTGAGCGCCACCACCTCCTGCACCGCCTCCTGACATACGTCGCATGATAAACAACCATACGCCAATAATTAAAATAAGTGGTAAAAAGCCAAGTAATACATCTAACCAACGACTTTCCACTGTTTCAAATTCATAGCTAAAAGAAACCCCCTTTTCTTCTGCAGCTTCTAATTTCTTCTGAAAAAGTTCAAGGTTCCCCACTTCAAATTGATAGTGTGGGCCATTGCTGTTTTTGCGTCCCAATAGATCAGTCTTAGTGGCTTTGTTGTGCTTGGTTTCTGAAAGCGCAGCTTCTGTCAAGGTGACTTGTGCAGTTTTTTTGTTGACAACAACAACCTTGCTTACTTCTCCATCGTTAAGGTAGTTTTCAAAAGTGGAGATGTTAATTTTTTGGTCGCTAGACATGCTGTCGCTACCGCCAAAAAGTGACATACCAATAAAGAAAAGTATGATACTTGCATAAAGCCAATATGAACTTATGGCTGGTTTTTTAGGTGGTGTTTTTTCTTTTTTGGCCATGTTTTAGTATTTAGACTCTATTAGCGTTTGCTTGGCATCGCCCCAAAGCGATTCGATGTCGTAGTGAGAGCGGGTTTGTTTTTGAAAAATATGCACAACAATATCCACAAAGTCCATCAGTATCCATTCACTTGTTTCAAGTCCTTCAACGTGCCAAGGTTTTTCATGAATGGCCTTGCTTACCAATTTTTGAACAGCACCAGAAATGGCACGTACCTGCGTATTTGAGTTTCCAGAACATACAACAAAGTACTTGCATACGTTGTTTTCTATTTCACGTAAATCTAGAACGTTGATGTCTTCTCCTTTTACCTCTTCGATACCTTCAATTATGTGAGTTAGAAGTGTATCCGTATTTTTTTTCTTTGTCATGCAATACTTGTCTGTGTAAAAGTAATTGTTATTTGCAAAATTACTTCACAAAACCTATACTTTTGTATATGCTAACAATCAAACTTAGTGCCACCCCCTCAACCAATAGCTTTTTAAAGCAGTGGGTACAGGAAAGTAAAGCGCATGAAAGCATAGCGGTTTGGGCTGAACACCAAACCGAAGGTCGAGGTAGAATGGGAACAAAGTGGCTTTCCAAAGCTAATTTAAACCTGACAGGATCTGTTTATGTCGGGAATTCAGCCCACCATCAAAACAATATATTCAATTTAAACAAGCAAGTGTGCCTAGCCATTATAGACTCGCTTGAACACCTAAAAATTCCTGAACTCCGCATCAAGTGGCCTAACGACATTTTGTCAGCTAATAAAAAAATAGGAGGTGTTTTGATTGAACCCATCATTCGCGGAAAGCAAATGACAGGCGTGGTTGTCGGCTGCGGAATCAATGTAAATCAAGAAAAATTTGATGCTTCATTGCCTTTCGCTGCCTCCATTAAGTCTATCACAAAACAAGAGCTTGAAATAGAGCCTTTGTTTGAATCACTTGCAAAAAATATTGCCAGTGCGGTGCGTTTGGAGCAAGTTGACCACGAGCGTTATCTAGATGTATTGTACAAAATGAACGAATTATGTGCCTTTAAAACAAAAGATGGCGCTTCGTTTCGAGCAAAAATTTCTGGGGTATCAGCAGATGGAAAATTGATTGTCGTCCATGATAATGGTGACCGTAAGCTTTACGAAGAAAAAACGCTGATTTTTACAGCTTTCCAACATTAGCAATAAGGGCCTCGAGAAATTGGGTGAGCGGTTTTTTTACCATCATCTGCATCATCGGATTGATATTGCCTTCAAATACGAGTTGTATTTTTGTTTTTTCATCAACATCCTCAAGGTTTGCCTGTAATTCAAACGGAACGTTTCCTCCGTCTGCAGTCATGACAATTTGCGTGTTTGGTGTTTGGCGCGCTAGTTTGAGTGGAATTACAGGCATGCCACCCAACTTAAAACTAAAGTGCTTCTCGTCCTTTATTTGGAAACTCGCTTCTTCGGGCATTAGCAGTTCATAGGTGCTTGCTTGCGTAAGTTTTCCAAAAACTTCTTCAATGGGTTTTGCTACAGTAGCAATGCTGCTTTCTAGTTTCATCTAACTGTTTATTTAGGGGACCAAAGTGCAGGTGCCTTACGCCATTCTTTTAATATTTTTTCTTGCTCAGACTCAATATATCCCGCGGTAACTGCGGTTTCTATCAATGTATTGTAGCCAGAAAGAGTGGTCAGTTCAACCGCTGCATCTTTCATATTAGCTTCGGCAACATCAAATTCATAGCTAAATAGCGCTAACATGCCAAGGACATTGATATTGGCCTTGCGAAGGGCATCAACCGCTTGGAGACTGCTTTTGCCCGTGCTTATTAAATCTTCAACAACAACGGTTGGCGCATCAACATCATACTGACCTTCAATCTGATTTTGCCGCCCGTGCTTTTTGGGTTGAGGACGCACGTACATAAAGGGCAAATCAAGGGCCTCTGCTACCAACATGCCTATGCCGATGGCACCTGTTGCGACACCTGCGATGGCTTTTGTTTGTGGATATTTTGCTTTGATTTCGTCTGCCATAGCCTGACTCAAAAATCTTCTAATCTCTGGGTATGAGAGGGTTATTCGATTGTCGCAATAGATTGGCGACTGCCAACCACTGGCCCAAATAAATGGATTTTTGGGTTCAAGCTTTATTGCTTTAATTTGTAATAGGTATTCGGCTACTTTTTTAGCGGTAGAGGGTTCCTTAGGCATGACGCAAATGTATAAAGTTTTTGTCAATCAAAAGGAGATAATCCTCACCTCAACTCCCCCAAAAGGTAAAGGAGAAAAATACCTACCTCTAAAATCCACCCCCTTTAAAAATATTATACGCATCATCCGCTCTACACGTGTCATGCGACTTTACTTAATTCACGACAATCCCAACAAACTTTTGAGTGGATTTAAAAAAAAGCTACCCGTTACCATTGCTGCTGGTGGCGTAGTGCAACACGAAGACGGAAAGCTGTTGTTTATTTATCGCAAAAAAAGATGGGATCTGCCTAAGGGAAAAGTTGATAAGGGGGAAAGTCTTGAGAGCGCTGCCAAGCGTGAAGTGAAAGAAGAAACGGGAGTTAAAAAAGTCAAAGTAGGTAAACTAGCAGGTGTTACTTACCACGTTTTTAAGCGAAACAACCGCTATCAGCTAAAAGAAACCCATTGGTTTTTCATGAAGTCTAGTTATAAGGGCGTTCTAACACCCGAGATTAAAGAGGATATTACCAAGGCATCGTGGAAAAATAAAAACAAAACAGCCAAAGCAATCAAAAAGACGTACCCAAACATTGAAGATTTATTCGATAAATCGAATCTTATGGAAGCTTTATTTGGGGCGGAATAAAAGTACTATAATCACCGTTGTTGCGAATAAGTTCACGTACAATACTACTGCTGATATAAGAGGTCTCAGCGGAGGTTAGCAGAAAAACAGTTTCAATATCTGACAAATGTCTATTGGTTCTGGCGATGGCTTTTTCAAATTCAAAATCACCATTGTT